>NZ_CATNHG010000067.1:0-214 GCF_950097965.1 Bacillus sp. T2.9-1 | reverse complement strand
AAGAAGATTATATGGCTGATCAGCTAACGTTGTTCGAAGAATTCGATCCGTTCACGGGTGAGAAAAATCGGAAGTAAATAAAGAAATTCTTTAGAATTGGTGAGTGAATGTGGTGCAGAAGGGAAACCTTTTCAGTGGGCCTTTAAGGCCGAGGCCGGTAAGAGAGGCTTTTAGCCGCAGAGCAAACCACCAGTTCACACTGGTGGTTTTGATT
>NZ_CATNHG010000066.1:0-219 GCF_950097965.1 Bacillus sp. T2.9-1 | reverse complement strand
GATCATACGAATAATGATTCTGTAAGAACGTTTCAAAGGCTTCCCAAAAGGGTTCTTTTCCTTCATAAAGAAAATGCCTTTTATTTCGGAGCCTGACTCGCTTTCCGTTTTCTTTCCATCCCTCGTGCACAGCGGCGAATTTCAACTCCCATCCACGCTTTTTCTTTTCTTGGCTCTTCACATATAATCCATCTACTTCGACGAACAATACCTTTTGAA
>NZ_CATNHG010000065.1:0-220 GCF_950097965.1 Bacillus sp. T2.9-1 | reverse complement strand
CGCTTGTGGATTGGATTGAAGGATGACCTATCCATCCAAACGATATATGGGAAATGGGAAAAAGAAAAAAGCCTAAATACATCAAAGAAAGAACATCGACCGAAAAGAAAAATACCCACAAAATTAGTAACAGAAACCGTGCGTCAGAACATGCCATACTTAAATCAAGCGATTGGAAAACCCATTCACTTTGCCTTACAGGGATTAAAAGGTTTTTAAA
>NZ_CATNHG010000064.1:0-220 GCF_950097965.1 Bacillus sp. T2.9-1 | reverse complement strand
CCATATATCGTTTGGATGGATAGGTCATCCTTCAATCCAATCCACAAGCGCGCCATGCTCATGACCCCTTTTTTGCTCCATGCTCTTCCATTTTTTAATCGTTTGGCTAATTGATTCATCATCGCCTCTGCACTTCCCATTGGACGATACGCTGTCGTGTCCACACCTTTTTCCTGTAACCAACTACGGTAATCTTTTATGGTTTCCTGATGATGCGTTA
>NZ_CATNHG010000063.1:0-225 GCF_950097965.1 Bacillus sp. T2.9-1 | reverse complement strand
CGTAAAGCAAATCTTCTTTTGTCTCGTTGCTGAGCAATCTCTTGATCCCAATTTTCTAATGTTTGAACAAGAATTTCTTGAAACGTCATTTGGAGTGTTCGAAATAAAGTTTTTTCCAATTCTTTTAATGATGGCATTTTTGTGTTACATTGATTCATGAGAGCCTCTCCTTTTCGTAGTTTTCTAGTCAAATTCTACTTTACAAAAGGAAGCTCTCTTTTTTAA
>NZ_CATNHG010000062.1:0-227 GCF_950097965.1 Bacillus sp. T2.9-1 | reverse complement strand
CGCCACCAGACTATTGATTTTTGAGAGTTATTCACTCAAAACTAGATTATGAAGTAAAAGAAAAGAAACAAGTAATCTCACTTAGCTTACGCTAAGTTTCTTGTCCAGCTCCAACGCCTATCGCCTATCAAACTTCCGATCATCTCTTTTGCGTAAGTCAACATCGATTCACTTACGTTCATCGTGTTTCCTTTATCGAAAGAACAAGCTCTTCCAGTTTGTACGCC
>NZ_CATNHG010000061.1:0-236 GCF_950097965.1 Bacillus sp. T2.9-1 | reverse complement strand
GAGGGATGGAAAGAAAACGGAAAGCGAGTCAGACTCCGAAATAAAAGGCATTTTCTCTATGAAGGAAAAGAACCCTTTTGGGAAGCCTTTGAAACGTTCTTACAGAATCATTATGCGTATGATCCTACCCAAACCTTGCTTATTATTAATGGCGATGGAGCAGGCTGGATAACGGCATGTCGAGAGTATTTTCGGGAACGCGCCTTTTTCACCATGGATCGTTTTCATGTCGCTCG
>NZ_CATNHG010000060.1:0-241 GCF_950097965.1 Bacillus sp. T2.9-1 | reverse complement strand
AATGCGCTCGGTCAGGGATCGTTGCAACAAGTCTTCAATTCTTAATGGTACAGAATCAGTAAGATCCCCCTCGAACTGCTCTGTGAGTTCTCTTGCCACATCAGCACTGTACACGACTTGACACACCTCATAATTCAGGCGAAAACTTCTCATATCATAGTTTGCTGAGCCTACGGCAGCAATCTCCTCATCGATGGTCAACACCTTCGCATGTATCATTCCTTTGTCGTACTGGTAGATT
>NZ_CATNHG010000059.1:0-241 GCF_950097965.1 Bacillus sp. T2.9-1 | reverse complement strand
AATAAAGTTTTTTCCAATTCTTTTAATGATGGCATTTTTGTGTTACATTGATTCATGAGAGCCTCTCCTTTTCGTAGTTTTCTAGTCAAATTCTACTTTACAAAAGGAAGCTCTCTTTTTTAATGCTTAATTTTTTCCAGCTACCGCGCTCTCGCTTGGTGGCCTTTTTGTCTAGTTGGGGGACTCGTCCCCCAACTAGACAAAAAGGATATTTATTCTCCCACAAACATTTTACTCATAC
>NZ_CATNHG010000058.1:0-245 GCF_950097965.1 Bacillus sp. T2.9-1 | reverse complement strand
AGTGTATAATAACTCCTTCTGGCTGATTGCGTTTATCCAAAGCATCCTGCAGTGTATCAATTACTAATGTCGTTTGTTGATGATTATAAATCTTATAAGCTACGATTTCATTATTATACAAATCCATAATCGTAGACAGATATAATGTTTCGCTGCCATACTGGATATACGTAATGTCCGTTACCCACTTCTCATTTGGTTTACTTGCACTAAAATCACGATTAAGAATATTAGGTACAATGACT
>NZ_CATNHG010000057.1:0-81125 GCF_950097965.1 Bacillus sp. T2.9-1 | reverse complement strand
TCGGTGTTTGTCAACATAGTTGTCGCATTTAGTTACTTTAGTGTTGTGTTCAGTCAAGGCTACCGCGCTACGCTTGCTGGCCTGATGATTTGAATGGAAAGGAAATCCATTCTTTCCATTCAAATCATCAGGGAATAAAGTGTATTAAGGCGGACTCAACGTTACCTTTTTCCCTCATCACGCATTGGATTAAGTGCTACTTTTTCAATAGGTGTCCAATTTCTTAGACTCCTCGCCCAGCGTTCTGGATGCTTCGCTTTTGCGGCTTCATATACGTCTTTTCTCTTTGTCAATATGGTTACGTGTTCTCCGGCATGACACTGTGCCGGTGTTACATAATTCAGCCCACTATGCAGATGAATATGATTATACCAATGGACAAATTGGTGTGCCCATTGTCTGGCTTCTTCAAGTGAGGTAAAGCCCTTATGCGGATAATCAGGGCGGTATTTAAGTGTTCGAAACATGGCTTCTGAATAAGGATTATCATTGCTTACACGTGGTCTTGAAAAGGAACTTTGGATCCCCAACTTCTCAAGTAAACTTAAAAAGGTCTCAGCTTTCATCGGACTCCCATTGTCTGAATGCAACACCAGTGGTGCCCCTTGGATTTTCTCATTAATGACTGCTTTTTTTACAAGTGATTCAGCGTGTGTCGCTTCTTCCTTTTCCCATACTTCCCACCCAACTGCTTTTCTACTAAATAGATCGAGTATTAAATAGAGGCGATAATACAAGCCTTTCACAGGTCCACCAAGCCACGTAATATCCCATGTCCACACCTGATTTGGCGATGTGGCCAGATGACTCTCGGGGATTCTTCGTGTTGGCTTTTGACTACGTCCACGGTGGTGTTGCATCTTTCCTTCACGTAAAACACGGTAAAACGTAGATTCTGACGCAATATATGTTCCTTTATCCGCAAGCTTTGGGACAATTTGTGTCGGCGGTAAGTCGGCATATTCTTCTTGTGTAACAACCTCGAGTATTTCCTTTTTCTCTTCCTCGGACAACTTATTTTTTGGAACAGGTCTTTTCGCAAAGGGACGCTGATCGACCTTAACCTTACCATCTGCCACCCAGCGCTCGTAGGTTCGTACACTAATATAAAGTTCCTCACAAGCCTTCGCTAACCGCGCACCATTTTGATTGGCTTCTTGGATGAGTTCTACAGCTAATGCGCGATTTGATGGGCTAATCATTCTTCCTCGTCGTCCCCCCAAATCGCTTGGGCCTTTTTTCTAAGTAATAATAACGCCGCAGCTTCCGCTAATGCTTTCTCCTTCTTTTGAAGATCTTTTTCTAACTGTTTTGCCCGTTTCTGTTCTTCCTTTAACGCACCAGATAACTGCTTTGATTGATCAAATACTTGTCCGTTTGCCTGGAGACAAACAGATCGCCATAATTCAATCTGTTCACGGTACAAACCCTTTTTACGACAGTATTCAGCCAATTCCGTTTCGTTCATCGCAAAGGTCTCCATCACGATTAAAAACTTATCTTGACTGGTCCATTTGTCACTTGTTTGTCCATTGCCAGGCGTTGCCACACCAGCTTCACGTGCAGCCTTACGCCACTTGTACAACGTTGGTTCTGTGATGCCTTCTTCCTTCGAGATAGTAGCCACTGATTCGTTATGTGGTGGCATCATTCGTTTAACAATTGCCTCTTTTTGTTCCTTCGAGTATCGTACTCCATTTTTTTCTTTCATATCGATCGACCTCCGTGTTATTTACTTAAAGTATAACACTAAAGTATCATACGACATCTATCCTAACAGAGGGGGTTATCCAAAAGGATAGAGGGTTTTTGATTTTCAATCATAAATGGACAAATGTGTTTTTGTATATTATACTTTGTTTTATTAAAATAAAAATATATTATTATATACAATCCGCCGGTTAATAAAGTAATGAAATAAAGTTATTGAGGTGACAATTAAATATAATAATCAGGAGGAAACAATGACTAATCAACATATACAATTAAATCGAGCTGTTCATAAATCAGCCGTTTGGATGATTATTGTAGGAATAATCTTTATTGCTGCCAATTTAAGAGCTCCGTTAACATCAGTCGGTCCAATAGTAGGATTTATTAGGGATGATCTTCAACTTTCCAATACATTGGCAGGGATGATTACCACATTGCCATTATTATCTTTTGCCCTTTTTTCCCCGTTTGTACCTAAATTGGCTCGTGAATTTGGGGTAGAAGTCATGATTTTGATGTCTATTATCTTTCTTACACTAGGCATTATTTTACGTTCATTATCAGGGGTGGCTGCTTTATATATTGGTACTGCTGTGCTAGGTTTGGCGATCTCGATTTCTAATGTGCTATTACCTAGTCTGATTAAACAAGAATTTCCAACACGAATCGGATTAATGACAGGTGTATATTCTATTTCGATGAACCTGTTAGCTGCTATTGCGTCGGGAATTAGTGTTCCAATTGCCATTGGGCTTGGATTTGGATGGCAAGGTGGATTAGGGATTTGGGGGATGCTTAGCTTCTTATCAATTTTATTCTGGTTGCCTCAAGTAAAACATCTCAAAAAGGAAACCGTCGCTGTTTCAAATAAAGTAGTGGATAGTCAGGTGAATTTGTGGCGTTCTCCACTGGCATGGCAAGTAACCCTGTTTATGGGGTTACAATCGATGGTCTTTTACATACTTATCGCATGGCTGCCTGAGATTTTACAGCAACAAGGAATAAGTTCAGACCAATCTGGTTGGTTGCTTTCTGTTATGCAATTAGCGTTACTTCCCTTTACTTTTATCGTGCCAATTATTGCAGGGCGAATGAAAAGCCAGCAGTCCTTAGTCATTATAACTAGCGCCTTACTTCTTGCAGGAACGCTTGGATTAATGTATGGAAGTGCGAATTTAATTGTATGCTGGATCATCATGATAGGTATTGGGGGAGGATGTGCCTTCAGTTTAGCGATGATGTTTTTTGGCTTGCGAACGGAGAATGGTAGACAGGCTGCAGAACTATCTGGGATGGCTCAATCAGTTGGTTATTTACTCGCTGCTATTGGTCCCACCCTTTTCGGATATTTACATGATGTAACGAATAGCTGGACTATTCCGTTATTCATTTTAGCTGGCGCGTCATTGTTGCTCTTTGTATTTGGATTAGGAGCAGCAAGAGATCGGTATGTAGGCTCCATTAAATAGCTTATCTTTAGCGAAGGTCTCGATGTATTTCTGGTAGACCTTCGTTTTTTTGTGTATTTGTACAAAGGAAGCAGAAAGAAGGATGAATAACTGGAGATTATTGCTAAATCGATATAAAGTTTTGAGGAGCATTTCTGGGGAATAGTTAAAGGACTAAAACAATTGGAGGGAGGATTATTGATGAATAATTATAATGCAGATCCCAACAAGGTAGAAGAAACAGTGAAGGACATGGACAGAAAAGCAATCCATGACAAGCTAGAGAATTTTAATGAGTTTAAATCTTACCTTAGCAGTAAAATAGAAGTAGGAAAAAATCTCGGCATGGATGAAGAACAATTAGCGAAAGGCGCAGAAAAGGTTGCTGGTTATCTTGCTAAAAATGCTGAACCGCAAAATCGGGAGGAAGCACTTCTTCAGGAACTGTGGAAGGTAGGTAACGAAGAGGAACGCCATAAATTAGCACATATGCTTGTGAAATTGGCAAATTAATATTTATTCAGGATTCCATTCCTCGGGAGATAAAAAGAAAACTCGTCTTTGGCGAGTTTTCTTTTTTTGCAAAAAATTAAAATAAAGTGAGACCAAATGATTAAGTCTTTCGTAGAAGAAATAGAGAAGCATCATATATAGGATGAATGATAAACAGTAATAGATTGTAATAACAGGGAGGCAGAAAACATGCATTTAAAAGAATATATAGATTCTACCTTTCCTGGTCTTGTTTTGAAGCCAGGTCTTAATCAGCAATGGAAGAACGGCTTTCATTTTAATTTAGCTAAAGAACTTTATCCATTAAAGGAAAGTACAGAGATTGGGTTGATACGGAAGAGGTAGAAAGACTGTTTAGCTCACAGCCGCATGTAGCTGAGAATCAAGGTGGGAGATAGCTGCCTGTAAAGGTCTGATAAGTGCAATTAACGATTAGGGGGAATTGTATGAGAAAAATCAGTGGGATAGTAATGATTATTATTAGTTTAGTACTAGCTTTTGCTAGTGCTTTGAGTTTTAAAGATGATTTTATCTTTGCCAATATACTATTATGGGTGATTAGTTTTCCGCTCTATATCAGTGGTCAATTAATTAGAACTTCAAAATATGAATTTAAACAGCGAGGCAAGCGTTGGGTATCTATTTATCTATTTTTCTTTCTCATTCTCCCTTTACTAATGTTTTTATTTGAGAGTTATCAGGATTTAAAGGAAACTACCTTTGTAGATGAACAGTTTATCACTTATGAACCTGCATCAGGGGATTTAGGAGTGATAGCGCTTGTTGGCTTTATGATTCTTCTCTCCTTATTTGCCGGACGATTTCTTAATCCGGGTTTAAAACGGAAAGGGTTACTAAATAGCATCATAATAGGGACCATAGTATTCTTAATTGGATTCCATTATTTTATGTTCACTGATTATAGGGGAATACATGAGGAAAAGGGATTGATATCAAGCAATTGGAAAGGGGAGAAAGACATTATAGGTTTTGAGGAGATAGAAAGTGTCTTTGTGGAACCTTATGTTCATTATGCAAATTTGAATATTCCTTCCGATGACACTAAATTTTCTTGGAAAGTAATCTTTCAACCTAATAATCAAAAAGAGAAAGTAATTTATCATTATACTTTAGTGACAAAATCTGGTTTAGAAGAAATGGTTAAAATAAAGACAATATCACAGGAGAATAATATTCCTTTTAATGTAGGTGAAATGGATCAAGAAACGCGGAAGTGGTTTGATCTAGATTTAGAAGTAGAAGAACTAGAGGAAGAACGCTATTATGAGCTTTTTGAAGTGAATAATAGATAGGCCAGCAGCGCTATTTTAAATGTGGATATTTCGAAAAAAGGCAATAATTCTTCTGGAATTATTGCCTTTTTAATAGTAGCTTTTTAACAGTTTTAATCGTTTTCTCTATTTTTCGACAGAAACATTCATAATAGCATTTATTTTTCTCATTTATAATTGACAGAAAAATAAAAACCAAGTATTATAATTGAGAATGATAATCATTAACTATTATAAAGACTAGAAAAAGGAAAGGACATACATATGTTTAAAAAACGCCAAAAGTCATTTATTCAAATTTTCTTATTCTCAGTTGTTGCAATTCTTTTACTAGCAGGTTGTTCAAGTCAGTCATCTCCGAAAACGGATGAAGAAAAGTCCGCTGATTCCAATACAGATTCTCAGTATCCAATCACGATTAAACATGCGTTTGGTGAAAGCGTAATTGAAGAGAAGCCAGAACGCGTTGCTACTATTGCGTGGTCCAACCAAGATGTTGCACTTGCACTAGGCGTTGTTCCAGTTGGTTTCTCTGCAGCAAATTATGGTGTTCAAGATGATAGCGGCATGTTACCTTGGACGGCAGAAAAACTAGAAGAGCTAGGTGAAGAAAATCCAACCATTTATCAAGATACTGATGGTTTAGATTTTGAAGCGATTGCCGATTCGAATCCGGATGTTATTCTTGCAGCATATTCTGGTATTACACAAGAAGAATATGATACTTTAAGTGAAATTGCACCAGTGGTTGCCTATCAAGAAAGTCCTTGGGTAGCGTCTTGGCGTGAACAAGTAACGTACAATTCAATGGGAATGGGCATGGAAGAAGAAGGAAAACAGCTTATTGCCGATACAGAAAAGTTTATTGCTGATAAAGCAAATCAATATCCTGAAATAAAAGGGAAAAAAGCAGCATTCGTAAGCATGAATGGTTCTGATTTATCGAAGTTTTACATCTACTCTCCAACAGATCCTCGTGGTGAATTCCTTACAGAGTTAGGGATGGAGTATCCGGAAAGTATAACAAGTCAAATGACGGACCCAACTAGTTTCTATTTGGAAGTAAGTGCTGAAAATGCTGATATATTAAATGATGTTGATATTTTCGTTTCCTATGGAAATGATGAAACACTTGCGGCTTTACAGGCTGATCCGATTTTCGGGAAAATTCCAGCTGTAGAGAGAGGATCTGTTGTGATTATTGAGGATAATACGCCACTTGCAGCAGCAGGAACACCAAGTACACTTTCCATTGAATATACTCTCGATGAGTACTTAAAATTACTCTCAGAAGCTGTAAGTAAAGTGAACTAAATGGATCATACATCCGTTTTAAAAAATAAGCAGTTAGTAATACCGAGAAAGTTTATGAGCGTATTATTATTTTCTATTATCTTACTCGGTATAAGTATATTGGCGTCTCTTGCTTTTGGCTCTCGTACAGTTGGCTGGAATGAAATAATGGATGGATTATTCCATCCTGACATACAGTCCCATGGGGCAAATGTTGTTCGTCAAAGAATTGCTAGAACTGTATTTAGTTTAATGTGTGGTGCTGCATTAGGAGTTTCTGGGGCTCTTATGCAATCTGTCACACGTAATCCGATTGCAGATCCTAGCATATTAGGAGTAAACACAGGTGCAGCACTATTCGTTGTTTGTGGAATATCCTTTTTTCATATTGGCACTGCTGGTCAATACATTTGGTTTGCATTAGCAGGGGCAATCTTAACTGCCATTTTTGTATTCGGAATTGGTTCGATGGGGAGTGGCGGTGCCACCCCCCTTAAGCTCGTTTTAGCGGGGGCGGCGACAAGTGCTGCTTTATCCTCTCTAGTAATGGCCATTATGATTCCGCGATCCAATGTGATGGATCAATTTAGATTTTGGCAGGTGGGCAGTGTTGGGGCTGGAAATTGGGATTCTATCTCTATTTTCGTTCCTTTTCTTCTTGTTGGTATATTAATAGCCTTTTTTTCTGCTCCAGCCTTAAATGCTTTAGCATTAGGGGATGAAGTAGCTACAGGATTGGGTGTACGGACCGGCACACTTAGACTTGTTGCGGCATTTGGAGGAGTATTATTGTGTGGTGCAGCAACAGCGCTAGCAGGTCCAATTGGCTTCATCGGTCTGCTTGCAACACATGTGATTAGACTCCTTATTGGACCTGATTTGCGTTATATTATCCCCATGTCAGCTGTAGCTGGAGCGATTATACTAACCATTTCAGATGTATGTGGCCGACTTCTTGGTAGTCCTGGTGAGCTCGAAGTAGGAGTAGTCACGGCATTTATTGGTGCTCCAATTTTAATTTTAATAACTATGAAAGCGAAAATGCGTGCGTTATGATGAATGAATCAATGAGTCTAATTATGGTAGGTAGAATAAAAAGACGTCGTCGTTTTATACTTGTAACTTGGCTTCTTGCAATCATTGCTTTTGCGCTATGCTGTACGATGCTTATGTTAGGAAACACGATTTATCCCGTTACAGATGTAATTAGTGTGTTACTAGGTGAACAGGTAAAAGGAGCCTCCTTTTCGGTCGGAACGATACGATTTCCACGAATGGTTGCCGGTGTTTTCGCAGGATTTGCTTTTGGTATTTCTGGACATGTATTTCAAACAATGCTTCGTAATCCTTTAGCAAACCCAAATGTTATTGGAATAACAGCGGGTTCAAGTGCTGCTGCGGTTTTTTGTATTATTGTTCTTCATGCAAGTAGTACGTTTGTTTCGATTGCTTCTATAATCGGTGGACTAGCTACCGTAATCGTCATTTTTCTATTATCAAAAGGAAGTTCTTTTTCGATTGGTAGGTTAATATTGATAGGAATTGGAATACAGGCAATGTTAAATGCGGTAATATCCTATTTATTGCTTATCGGACAGCATCATGATGTTCCTACAGCGATGAGATGGTTAAGTGGTAGTTTAAATGGAGCTAAAATGGAGAATCTTTATGCCCTTATGGTTACTGTCCTTATCTTTGCACCTATCATTATCTTGCTTGGAAAGCGATTAGATATGTTAGAGCTTGGGGAGCAAACAGCAACGTCTCTTGGAGTTAATACAGATAGAACAAGGGTTACTTTGATTATCAGTTCGGTACTAATCATTGCTTTAGCTACTGCTACAACAGGACCCATTGCATTTGTCGCATTCCTTTCTGGACCTATCGCAAAAAGGTTAGTAGGTATTGGTTTTTCTAGTGTTATACCAGCAGGTCTTGTGGGGATTATTTTAGTTTTAGCATCTGATCTTATTGGGCAATTTGCATTTGTTGCTAGATACCCAGTTGGAGTGATAACAGGTATACTAGGTGCTCCATACTTAATCATGCTATTAATTCGAATGAATCGAAAGGAGGAATTGTAATGGATAAGATACATGAATTTCGAGCGGAAAAGTTAACCTCGGGCTATGAAAATAAAATGATCTTAGAAGATATTGAGCTTGAGATTCCGAGTAATAAAATAAGTGTGATAATCGGAGCGAATGGCTGCGGGAAATCAACTCTTTTAAAAACACTATCTAATCTAATTAAATCTTCGTCTGGTAATATTACCCTTGATGGAAAGTCGATTAGTAAGTTCCCACCAAAGCAATTGGCTCGAATTCTTGGCATTTTACCGCAATCTCCTATTGTGCCTGAAGGAATAACGGTAGCAGATTTAGTTGGACGAGGGAGATTTCCTCATCAATCTTTCTTGAGTGGTTGGTCAAAAAAGGATTATGAAGCGGTTGCCGATGCAATGGAAATTATGAAGATAACGGAATTTGCCAATCGTGATATTGATGAGCTATCCGGTGGGCAAAGACAGCGTGTTTGGATTGCGATGGCATTAGCCCAGCAAACAGATATTTTATTTCTTGATGAGCCGACAACTTTCTTAGATATCACTTATCAAGTAGAAATTTTAGATCTGTTAACCGATCTAAATCGGAAATACGGGACAACGATTGTAATGGTTCTACATGATATCAACCTTTCTGCACGTTATGCAGATTATATTTTTGCGCTGGAACAAGGGAGACTTGTAGGAGAAGGAAAACCAGCAGATATTATTACGAGTACATTAGTTGAAGATATTTTTGGCCTCAATTGTACAGTTATTAATGATCCAGTCTCTGGTACTCCTTTAGTTGTCCCTAAGGGCAGGTATCACGTCAAAATATAGAGGAAATCAATATAGGCATATTTTTATGGAAAAAAACCCTTCAAGTTTTAAAGCTTGAAGGGTTTTTTCGATTGCTTAAGATGTTATATATGGAGCAAAATGCACTTGTGGAAAGAAAGTCTTTAGAACCATTTCCTTAGAGAAATCTTTATTTTATAAATAACGTTATAATTTTTGGGAATATTATCTGTTATATGCCAATTTAAAGGATGATTATCATGTCCCTCGCTATTCTAGCATTGTTAGCTTGTTTCGTGTTGATTGTATTTGCGATTGTTCCTAAAGGGTTAACACTTACTGAAATGGTTTTTTTTTACTTTATAATCGGAATATCAACGATTACTTTGTTTACTATACTTGATGTTAATTTGCAATGGGTGCCACTTACTCGAAGTGTGGAAGGTTCTTTTGCCATGTATATATGTCGCTTTATTGTAATACCCTTTCAAATTCTTTTGTCTGTATGTGTACTTCAATCTAATTGGAAAGCAAAATGGCGATGGGGAGCTGCGGCAACCATTCTTTTATGCTTATCATTAGAAGACCGAATATATTTGAGAACTGATATCCTTACATTCCTTAAATGGAACGAATATTACTCTGTTCTTATGTATGGGGTGTTTATGCTATCAGTATGGTGGATAGCACGCTGGTTTATTGGCCTAGATAAAGGAGAAATGAAAAAAAATGAATGAAATACGCTACGATAATAGTTTTAATACGAATGAGTGGAGTATTATCATTTCACTCCTTGTTGGATTTTTGGTGGTGTTCATACTTCCAAAACGATTTCCCAAAAAGACAACCAGTGTGTATCTCATGTGTGGCGTTTTTTTTGGTTTCTTGTTTGATCATACTTTAAGTGTATTGCCAGTTCGTTATTATATAATCAATGATAGTTCTTCCTTTGAACTTATGGATTTTTTATCCCATGTGATGTATGCGCCAATCAGTTATCTTTTCTTTTATTTATACGATCTCTTTAACATCAAACCTAATTTTATTATATTGTATATTTTAGGTTGGGCACTTGTAAGTGTTGGAGTTGAGCGGCTTTGCGGTATCATTGGTATTTTCCACTACCAACATGGATATACCATCTATTATTCTTTTGTTATTTATTTATTAGTGATAAGCATTTGGGTGATCTTTTATAGAATGATTCAAGAATATGGAGAGGAACAATATTAGCTATCCTTGATAAGTATAAATAATAGCCTTGATTAGAAAAAGAAAGAATGCGAATGAGAAGAAGATATTACTTCTTGTTTTTGCCTGAATTTTAACCTAAATAGACCTTTACAAACCTCTATTAACAGGAGTAAGATACAAAAAAATAATAAATTTCAAGTAATGTCGCTGAATTCTCCATTGTAGGAGGAGCGGAGGACCCAATTCTTTTGTGAGTAATCACTAGGGGTGAGTCCTTTTTATGAAAGGTAGGGTTATTTCTTAGACCCGAATCCGACTGCTAACTTCGCAAGCGTTGTAAGAAGAGTGAATCGAACTTGTGCTCATTGCGTAATTCATGGACCACAGTAGGATACCTCTGTGGTTTTTTGGCGTGTGAATTTTAGAATGAAAAATGATGGAATCTAAAATTCCGCGCAAGCTATGAAAGAATCATTTTGTAGGACGTTATGTTGGATGGAAGAAGGGGAAAGAATGAGGATTCCTAAGAAAAAGGATATAATTGCATTAAGCCCACCTCAGATTCTTATTTTCGTATTTTTAGCTTTTACAATACTAGGTACAGTCCTTTTAAAAGTACCTTTGGCTACAAATGGAAACATTTCATGGATAGATGCGTTATTCACGTCTACTTCTGCCATGACAGTTACTGGTTTAGCCGTAATTGATACCGGAGCTTCGTTTACCTTATTCGGAGAAATTGTGATATTATGTTTAATCCAGCTTGGTGGATTAGGAATTATGACGTTTGCTGTATTAATTTTTATGACCTTAGGGAGAAAGATTGGATTTAAGGAACGTCTTCTTATCCAGCAAGCCTTAGGGCAAACATCTATTGGCGGAATTATTAAATTAGCGAAGCAGTTATTTTTATTTTCCATTATTCTTGAGACTGTTGCGGCAGTTCTACTAGCTATCAGGTGGGTTCCAGAAATGGGATGGGGAAAAGGGAGTTATGCAGCAATTTTTCACTCTATTTCTTCCTTTAATAATGCTGGATTTTCTATCTGGCCAGACAATTTAACTAGATATGTAGCAGACCCCGTCGTTAATATCATTATTTCTTTTCTCTTTATTATTGGGGGAATAGGTTTCACTGTTGTGTTTGATTTGTGGAAGAAATCGGAGTTTAAAAAACTTACCCTGCATACAAAGATGATGGTAGTTGGAACATTTGTCATTAATATTATTGCCGTGTTTCTTGTATTCAGCTTTGAATATGATAATCCTCAAACATTAGGAGATTTATCCTTGTCTGGGAAAATCCAAGCTGCTTATTTTCAAGGTGTAGTGCCAAGAACGGCTGGTTTTAATACAATTGATATTGGAGCCTTAAATGAATCAACCTTGTTTTTAATGATTCTACTTATGTTTATAGGGGCAGGAAGTGGTTCTACTGGTGGAGGTATTAAACTAACAACCTTTCTTGCTATCGTATTATCCGTTCTCTCTTTCTTACGAAATAAAGATGAAATCGTTGTTTTTAATCGATCTATTGATGATAGAACCGTTGTAAAATCATTGGCAATCACAATAATAAGTCTTTCTGTTATATGTGTAGCTATTTTTATTTTGGATGTAACCGAGAATAATGCAAGATTCTTTGAAATTGTGTTTGAAGTAGTCTCTGCTTTTGGCACCTCAGGCTTATCGATGGGATTAACAGGTGAATTAACGCCGATAGGGAAAATGGTGATTGTTTTTGTTATGTTCGTTGGAAAAATAGGACCGTTAACGTTAGCCTTTTCTTTAGCAAAACCAAATAAATCGAAAATTCGATACCCGAAAGAAGATATTTTAACTGGGTGAGGAGAGTTCATATCTATGCGTAGAGAACTCTCCCACTCCTTAATGCTTCTCTTTTTCAAATATAAGAATAGCTTCTTCTAAAAAATCGATAATTTCCTTTCTGATAGGATAGAGATTTAGACTGGATGAGATTTTTTCTGATTTACGAACCTCCCAGAATTTTTCTTCCAATTCTTTTTCCCCATTAAATGTTTCTGAAGATAATAACAGTATTTCTTCAGCTATCAGTTGTGCATCTCTTGAATGGGGTGCTTTTTGTTCCTCTAAACAATATTCTATTCGTTTAATGAGGTGAATCCATTTCGTTATATCTTTAGGATCATTTTCTAATTTAGGTAGCTTTTCATTAAGTAACCTCTGTTCTTCTTTATTAAATATAAACTTGATTATTTTTTCTTTCTTATTTAATTCTGTTTTTTCTTTTGTAAATAAAGGAATGAGCTCTTTCCATTCGAGTTCTTCTTCTAATTTAAGAATATTAAGTAATGTGTTCGTATAATTAAGGGATTGTTGAAGCTGTTTGAGATGATTCTCTAGTTGTTCTTTATGAATGGTGAGTGTTTCGAAAATCGTGATATGGTTGATTATCTGCTTTATATCATGTAAAGAAATAGAGGCTGCCTTTAGTAAAATAATTTTTTCAAGTAAAAAAACATCATTATCGTTATATAATCTTTTTCCGTTATCTTCCTTCTTAGAAGGTACAACTAATCCAATTTCGTCATAGTATCGTAGAGTCCGTATTGAAATAGATAGTTTTTTGGAAACTTCTCCTGTTGTATAAAAATTCATAAAAATGCCCCCTAATAAGTGCTTGCAGGTTACGTAACGTGACCATTTAAGCTAAATGTAACATATCAACTGTATAGGAGGAATAATTAAATGAAGCAGGAAAAATTGATTTGGGGATATAAGGAACTGTTTGCGATACTTTTGCTCATTCTTGTGGCTGTTCCAATTATTATTGAAAATATAGGACAGCGTATATTTCAAGATATCTTCCAAAATAACTTGTATGCAGGAACATTGACCGGATTAATAATGGCGGTGGTGTTTATGTGTGGACTTTATCTAATTGTATTAAAACCAAAACAATTGAAGTGGGTAGCTATCGGGCTAAAGCCATTTCCGAGGAGTGATTGGAAAGTAATAGTAGGTGGATTTCTTCTCTTATTTGTAATGAGCATTATCATTTTATTTATAATGGATGTTATGAAAATAGGGATAGATAATAGTAAAACGGAAGCATTGAAGGATGAAAGTACTTGGTTTACTTTTAGTATAGCTTTTATCTCTGCAGCAATAATATCGCCTATATATGAAGAGATTTTATATCGTGGTTTCTTATACAAGTGGTTTCGGCTGAGGTGGGGAAAAGTCTTGGGCATATTATTAAGTTCCTTGATTTTTATGATTGTTCATATTCCAACCTATAACACGTTACCAGTAAACTTTGTTTCTGGAGTTATATTGGCTTGGACTTATGAAAAGAGTGGGTCTATTATGCCGGGGATTATTATTCATGGTTTGTTTAATGGCATTGCTGTGATTTTGACTACGATGTCTTTCTGATATTAAATGATCTATTCACTAATTAGGATAGAATTTTTTTGTATTTTATTGTATCAAATTGTGATATTACATTTTAATAGTAGAATAATAGCATATTTTGTCAGAAAATATGCTATTATTGTTATATTCGAAAAACAAAGAGAGTGCATTTGAAACAACATGGGGGAATAAGATGAAGACCTGGATGCGAATAAATCTATATTGGATGATACCAGGTGTGCTGATTTTATTAGGACTGTTTTTATTGTTTGTCCAAAACTTTTCCAAAGTGACAGCACAGCCGGAATCAGATTGGAGCAGAGGATTATTAGTTGGCCAATCTGAGGTAAATAAATTACCAGCAATAAAAGAAACAGAGGATGGCCATTACTTGTTCTCCTTTTTTCAGAAAAATAAATTAAATACGGCAGCAATGAATAAGGAGTTTCGTATAGAAAAAGAGAAGGAATATGATATTCCGGTAGATAAATGGACACAAATTTATCAAGGAAATGATCAGCTTATTTATTTTGACTATAAAAATATTTATGACCAAAATAAGACGGAATTAGTTGCTGATGTAGAGAAATTCTACCCGCTGGATTCGTCTATTCTATATGTAAAAGAAAATACGCTATTTCTATTAAATCCTGAAACAAAAAAATCTTCGAAACTGATGGAGATTAATCTAGATAAGGAAAAGATTTCTATTGAAGAGAATGATGAGGGCATACATATTCTCTTGTTTACCAAGGGAAAAAGTAATGTCGAGCTAACTTTATACCGTCTGCAGGATGGAAAAATAAATCATTTATATGAAACAAAGGTAAAGGTTGATCCTGGAAAGATAGTAAATGGGATTTCCTTCACTTTTGAGGAACAGAAACTAGCATTATTACTTCAAGAAGAGCTGGAGTTAACACAAGGTAAACCTGAGTATTTTAACTATTTTGTAGAAATTGATATTGCAAGCACCCAACCGCCTGTACAGTATGAGTTAGCATTTCAGGATCCTGCAATAGAGAACGGGAAATTAACGGAAATTTCGGATGTCGCCTTTACTTATAGGGATGGAAAACCGAGTCTTTTATTTAAAGCGAATGGTTTTACGGAAACGAAATATAATGAGAAGAGTGGATTCAATATTTATGAATCTGAAATAGGAGAAGAGGGAGATACCAAAACGGAACGGCGCAGTAATACAGCGGCGATTTCCACTATTCCTCAATGGTTAGATGAGAATACAATTGTTTGGATGGATCTTGATGGAGATGGCAATAAAGTTTATGTTTCTTCCAATGACCTGTCGGGGATAAACAAGCAAATTAAACATACATCGGAAGATTGGCTGCAGGCGCTTGGAAAAACATTTGGAATGCTTTCTACTTCCTTTTTTGCTTTTGCTCTTTCTTTCATTTGGTTAATATGGCCAATCCTATTTGTAATAGTTATGTATTTGTTTTTCAGTAGAAAAGTAGATTATGATCGACCATGGATTTTTTATACGGGAATCGGTATTTATTTAGTCGCCGCCGTACTATTTAAGGATCGTTTCTTTGTACCTAATATATTATCAAGTGCACCGGGATATTTAACCTTTTCAGGCAGTCCTTATGTCTATCTATTATTATTTGCCGTTATCGCATATCTTTTATCTATGTTAACGAAACATGTGAATGAATGGATAGGGGCACCAAGAATTATCTATTTTGTTGGTGTACATATTATTTTATTAACGATATTTTTTGGACCATATATTATTTATTAAATGGAGTGGGAAGAAGATGAATGATGGAGAGCACTTTATATAACGAGATTTTATTTGGATTCGGGCACCACCAATTATAAATAGAGGAATAGCCGATTTCATATAATTGGAGGGAATAGAATGCGGACAGAGAAGCAGATGCAAGATTTAGTGCTGAAAGTGGCTAATGGGAATCATAGAGTGAGAGCTGTTTGTATGAATGGATCAAGAACCAATCCCAATGTACCAAGAGATCCTTTTCAAGATTTTGATATTGTGTATATCGTGGATAATATGAAATCTTTTTTGAATGAGCCTGATTGGGTGGATGTCTTTGGAGAACGAATCATTATGCAAACACCAGAAGATTCTTCTCTATTCCCATCAACGCTTGGTGGGCGATTCTCTTATCTTATGTTATTTGCAGATGGGAACCGGATTGATTTAACGCTTATTCCGATTGAGCAAAAGGAGAGCTACTTCCAAGAGGATGGGCTGACATTGGTTTTATTAGATAAGGATGGTAATCTTCCACATGTCCCGCCTAGTACAGATAAGGAATATTGGGTAAAAAAGCCGACAGCGGAACAATTCGCTGACTGTGTGAATGAATTCTGGTGGGTATCCACTTATGTGGTTAAGGGATTATGGAGGCAAGAAATCCTCTATGCGATTGATCATATGAATATAGTAAGAGCAATGCTTTTAAAAATGCTAGAATGGAATGTTGGCATCAAAACAGAGTTCTCGCTTAGTGTGGGCAAAAATAGTAAGTACTTAAAGCAATATCTTGATGAGCATTCATGGGAGAAACTGCTGGAGACCTATCCTAATGGAGAGTATGACCAAATATGGAGGGCATTATTTTCAATGACGGCATTATTTGAGAGAGTGGCTTTAGAAGTTGGAAAACAGTTAGATTTTTGTTATCCATTGGAAGAGACGGATAAGGTAAAAAGCCATTTAAGGCATGTTTATAAGTTACAGCCTGATGCAACGGAAATATATTAAAGTTTTTGGCGGTCATTTGCAAAGCAGATTGACCGCCTTTTTAGAAAAGTGTGTATTTTTTTTAAATAAAAAGCTGGATATCCGACTTTAAGGCATCTTCCAAATACACCTTTGCATCAACAATTTCTACTTCTGGATAAAATTCTTCTTGTTTGAATCCTAGAATATCTACAGATAGTTTACAGGCAAGAAACTTTATTTGTTTTTTTCGAGCCCCTTTTAAGAAAGCTATTAGTGGAGGTGCCTCTTTTTCATCGAGCATCTCTTGCATCATCCTTTTACCGATGCCAGCATAGTTCATTCTTGATAAAGGGAGCTTTTCCACGTCTTCTGGGGTAAGAACGCCAAACATTTTTTCATAAATAGACTTACCCTCCATATCGATTTTTTTCTGGATCTCTAAGCAATAAGAGGCCCCAAAATGTGAAAAACATCGTAACTTCTATATTTAAATCACGGGCACTATTTGCAAGAATTAAGCCTGCCATCGCTTTATCATATTCGCCACTAAACATTAATAAATTTAATCTTTTTTCCACTGAATTATCCCTTCTTTGTTTTAGAATATTCTTAGCATCCTATCAAAGGGTGTTTGGTATACAGACTTCACTAGATTGTCATAATTAATGGAGGGAAAAGGGAAATAAAAGATACGGGAGGAGAAGAACTAATATGTACTATCGAAAGTTTACAGTAAATGATTTTCCATTATATTATCAGCTAGTATCTGATAAAAGTGTGATGGCACTTATTACAGAGCGAGCAATACCAGAAGAAGAGGCCAAAATAAATTTTCAGAAATTACTATATCGCAATGAGACATATAATGTGTTTGGTTCTTATGCTTTTTTTCATCCAGAAGCGGAAGCGTTTATTGGACTTGGTCATTTGACTGTAAATGAACGGAAAAAGGAGGAGGCAGAACTTGGCTATATGCTTTTACCTGATGCATGGGGGAAAGGATATGGAAGTAAAATCGCGGGAATCATACTATCATTAGCAGAACAAACAAATGTAAAGGTCGTAAAGGCAATTATTGATCCGACTAACATTGCATCGAAGAAAATCTTAATCAAGCTGGGGTTTACTTCTGAATGGATTGGAGACATGGATGGTTTGCCTGGAGAGGTTTTAAGAAAGGAATGAAGAGAATGACCAAAAAAAGGAACTATTATTAGAAAATCTTTTAGAAGTGGTTGAATATGTTTATATGTTCACGTATTATCTAAATTATATGAATTTTTTAAAGGAGTATTAGATCATGCAATCAAGAATTTCTTTTTCCACCTATGCTCTGATTGGTACGATGCTTTTTGGTATGTTTTTTGGAGCAGGCAATTTAATTTTTCCTATCCAGCTCGGACAGCTTGCTGGTACGAACTTTTGGCTAGCACTAGCGGGGTTTCTGGTTACGGCTATTGGACTGCCATTTCTCGGAATATTAGCAATTGGATTATCAGGAAGTAACGGTGTGCGCGAGCTTTCGGATCGTGTTCACCCAGCATTCGGATTTCTCTTTTCTCTCTTTCTTTACTTAACAATTGGACCGTTTTTTGCGATTCCTCGTACAGCTACAGTTCCGTTTGCAGTTGGGATTGAGCCATATATAGAGAATGGATATATTCCGCTTTTTTTGGCTATTTTTAGTTTTCTTTTCTTTTTGCTGGTTTACTATTTTTCATTAAATCCAGCAAAGATTATGGATGTGATTGGAAGATATTTAACGCCCGCTTTTTTAGTGTTTTTATTTTTATTAATTATTGTAAGTCTTGTTCGTCCAATGGGGAGCTTTCAAGAGCCACAAGGAACCTATATAAATAGTGCTTTTATGACTGGATTTAAAGAGGGTTATAATACAATGGATGCCCTTGCATCACTTGCCTTTGGGATTGTTGTGATTAATGCAATCAAAGGGAAGGGGATTAGCGATGTAAAAAGTATTGCCAAAACAACTTGGAAATCAGGAATTTTTGCCATGTTGTTAATGATGCTTATTTATGGATTTATCACCTATATGGGATCTTCAAGTGTACAAGCTGTGGGATCTTTTGAAAATGGCGGGCTTATCTTTGCCGCTGTCGCAAAACATTATTTTGGTTCTTTCGGTGGAATACTGCTTGCAATTATTATTGTACTTGCCTGTTTAAAAACTAGTATCGGATTAATTACTTCTTGCAGTGAGTTTTTTCATGAGGCGTTCCCGAAGATTAGCTATAAAGCCTTTGTGCTAATCCTATGTGTTGTTTCTTTCTTATTTGCAAATCTAGGCTTAAACAAAATTATTCAATTTGCTGTGCCTGTGCTTATGTTTTTATATCCCTTAGCGATTGTGCTTATCTTACTTGCACTTTTTTCGCCATTATTTAAAGGAAAGCAGAGTGTTTATTTAACGGCCATTGTCTTAACGTTGTTCGTAAGTATACTGGATGGTTATCAGGCACTTATAGATAGCATTCCAGAAGCTAAGCTCGGCTTTTTTGAGCAAATTGGGAATTTGTATGAAAATATTCTTCCCTTTTATGAAATAGGATTGGGCTGGGTTTTACCCGCATTTATTGGAGCTTTGATTGGGTATTTGGTTCGTAAATAGGACAAGGAAAGATAGTTCTCTTTCTTCCTTTTTAGGGAAGCAAAAGAACTGTCTTTTTATTTACTCTAAATCAGCTTCTAAATTTGAAATTTGTCCTTCGTCGTATAGATAGGGATACCTGATTCGGTAAGTGTTTCAATATCGCGGTAAATTGTTCGAACGGAAACTTCAAACTTCTCGGCTAATTCGTTTGCTGTTATCGATTTTCTTTCTAGTAAGATATAGACAATTTGAAACAATCTACTTATTTTCATATGTAAAAGCTCGCTCCTTATCCTAGATAATGAATCCTTTAAAAAAAGTTGAGGCTGTGACAAAAGCATTTCAACTAATAATAAACACGAACTTTTGTATAGTTAATATACATAAAAGTTCGTGTTTTTCAGTTTGGAAAAAAGTTTAAAAACGAAGTGAAATGGAGCGGAGGACGCTCGACTCCTGCGGGAAATAGAGGAAAGGCTGAGACCCCGCAGCGCATGCGAGGAGGCTTAGCTTCCTCCCCGGCGCATCGTGCGTCTGTAGCGCAATGGAACGACTTAGTTTTTACACTTAACTATATTTAAAAACTTAGATAACCATCATGAGAAAGTAGCTTTATTTAAGAGCTAAATTAGAGATTGTTCGTCTTTAAAGATTGGTTATTTAGTTTTGTCCCAGCCTCCTCCTTATATTAGAAATGTAAGTAAAATATAGGAGTGATAGGAATGGAACAAACAAAAGCGAAAGTTATAATCATAACAGGAGCTTCTAGCGGTATTGGGGAAGCTACAGCAAAATTGCTTGCAAAGAAGGGAGCAAAAATTGTTCTTGCGGCGAGAAGAGAAGATCGACTCCAAAAGGTATGCAACGAAATAGAAAAAGAGGGAGGAGACTCAATTTTTCTTAAAGTGGATGTCTCTTCTACTCAAGATATGCAAGAATTAATAAAGTTCACTTTAGAACATTATGGAAGAATCGATGTACTAATAAATAATGCAGGAGTTATGCCGTTGTCACAATTGCAGGAATTAAAAGTTGATGAATGGGATCGAATGATTGATATTAATATAAAAGGTGTATTGTATGGTATTGCTGCTGTTTTACCAACCATGCGAAACCAAAAAGGAGGACATATAATCAATATCTCTTCTGTTGCTGGTTATCAAACAAGTCCCACTTCAGCGGTATACAGTGGGACAAAGTATGCTGTCCGAGCAATTACCGAAGGGTTGCGACAAGAGGAATCACCAGAATCAAACATCCGTACTACAATCGTATCACCTGGGATTGTGAAGACAGAATTAACAAATTCAATAAGTTCCAGAGAGGTTAAGGAAATGGTGTCTAAAACAGAGGGGTTTTCTATTTCACCCATAAGTATAGCAAGGTCCATTGCCTTTGCGATTGATGAACCCGAAGATACATCCATCAATTCCTTTTAGGTAGTGAACCGTCCCTCTGTTACCATTTTAATGGTGGTTTATCTAATTGGGCTTGTATTCCTAGCTCGTGTGCTGCAGCTAAAATAAATTCTTTTCGGAAGAAGTAGCTTTGATGGCTCACGATTTTGCCATTCTCTATTTCTTGTGATTGAATATCATGAATTTTTAATCCGTCGTCGGTTGCGGCTAAAACGATAATAACTGGTTTTCCCCATAGTATTTTTTCTACTGCTGTATGACCAGGTAACCCATAGATTAGGGAGCCGTTACGCATTTCGTCTTTAGAATATTCTTGGAAGCCAAGGAATGCTTCGTATTGAGCTTGATCACTATATAGGCGTAACATCTTATCTAAATTTCCTTCATTGAAAGCTTGCAAGTATGCCTGAATCGTTTCTTTCTGTGCAGAATTAGTTCCTGCATAATTTTCGGATTTAGAAAAGTCTAAAGAAGCGATTTTTTTCCTAGCCCGTTGAACAGCAGAATATACCCCACCCGGAGTACTTTTTACAATTCCAGCAACTTCTTCAGCGCTAAAGTGGAAAACATCGAGAAGAAGAAAGGCCGCTGTTTGTTTCGGCGTTAAATTTGATTCCAAGGAAAGTAGAATCTCTTCTAAGAGTAAATGATCAGAAAAAGCAATGGAGGGAGTTTGAATATCATCTAATATTCCAATCTCTCTTTTTCTTTTTCTGCATTGATCAATCCAAGCGTTTGTTGCAATTCGAAAAAGGTAGTTCTTTTTATCTGTAATCTCATGCCACCTTTGCGGAGCCATTCCAAACGATTTAATGATGGTATCTTGATATAAGTCTTCTCCATCCCATGGAGACCCTGTAATATATTTACAATAGTTCCATAAGGCTTTGGAGTGGGATGCAATCATTTCTTCAAATTCATGTAATAGTTTTCTAGATTCATCGGTAAAAATTTTTGTAAAATGCTTTTCCATTGTTTTTTCCCTCCTTAACTTCTTTCACATGTATAACGGTTAGGTAGTGCAGAATTATACGGGATATGTATATTATTTGGTTAATTTTATCATCGAAAGAAAGGAGAAGCGAGGTGATTGAATCTAAATATGACATGATGTTGTCTAGGTAAATGATTTATACTATTAGTAATATTAATGAAAAGAGGATGGTTATATGGAAACTAGATGTGCATGGGCAAATTCTAGTGAAATGATGCGAGATTATCATGATAAAGAATGGTGTGTGCCAAGTCATGATGATCAGTACTTGTTTGAACTGTTGGTGTTAGAAGGAGCACAGGCTGGATTGTCTTGGTCAATCGTGTTAAAAAAGCGAGATGCATATAGACAAGCTTTTCATCATTTTGATTTAGAATACTGTGCAAACTTAACAGAATTAGATATGGAAAATATCAGAACCAATACGGAAGTTGTGAGACATCCGTTAAAGATTAAATCGGTTAAAAGCAATGCATTAGCAATCATGGAGATACAAAAAGAGTTTGGCAGTTTTGCGGAATTTTTATGGGCTTATGTAGATGGAAGTCCAATCGTATCCAACTGGCAATATGATAGCCAAATTCCTGCAGAAACCAATCTTTCAAAAAAAGTCAGTAAGGATTTGAAAAAAAGAGGCTTCAAATTCGTCGGCCCTGTAACCATTTATTCCTATCTACAAGCCATCGGGATAGTTAACGATCACATTAGTAGCTGTGCCTTTCATGGGAATTAAGAATGCGGGGGAACCAGATAGGCATTTTCCTGATCCCTCGCTTTTTTGTTCATAATATGATAAAGGGAAGCGGGACAACTGTCCTTGTAATTACTTAAATAATAGAGGAGTTTCTTCCCATAATGTATGAGCAGCTTCTTTATCAATAGCCCATGGTTTGACACCGATTCTATCGGTGTCGTCTGTAGCTATGGGAGCAATGTCTCCATTTTCGCAATAAACGCCACCATATCCTGCTAGTTGTTGGCTAACTGCACACCATACGATGGTTGCAGCACCTTCTTTGATGGTTTTGTGTTCATTATTGTAGCTATCGTAGCCTCGTTCTCCGTTCTTATTAATTGCTCCCATTTCCGACAATTCTTCATCTGTTAAATTATGAGAGAGGTTTGTAACAATACTTCCTGGATGTACCGCAAAGGATCGAATATTGTCTTTTTTATATAATTCATCAAGCGCAACACTCAATAAGGAAACTGCTGTTTTTGATTGCCCATAAGCCACCCACTTATCATAGGGGGTGTCGATAAAGTTAGGATCACCAAAATGAAAAGGAGAGAACCAATGAGCTCTTGAGGTTATCTGGACAACTTTTGCACCATTCGCTTTCTTTAGTTCTGGCAGCAATGCTTTCGTCATTTTCCGACAGAAGACTCCTTCTTCCATTGTGTGCAGGGCTTTAGCCTAACAAAAAGAGGGAGATGGATGTCGGTTTGCGATAGCCAAAACACATCCTCTTATAGTAAAATAAGAACATATATTCGTGTTAGGGGAGTGAGCGCAGTGATCGTTAATAAAGCATATAAGTTTCGTATCTATCCCAATAAAAAACAAATGGAACTCATCAATAAAACGATTGGTTGTGTGAGGTTCACATACAATTTCTTTCTAGGTAAGCAGAAAGACAAAGACGCTTATTGGTATATTGTTGAAAAAATGGTTCAAAATAGTCAACTTTCAACGAATAATTGGAAAGAAAAATGTTTGAACAAATATGAAACAGTAAAGGCAATTCCAGAATTAAAGAAACACTATTCTTTTCTGAAAGAAGTGGATAGTATTGCTTTGCAGAAATCGGTTGAAAACTTGGCTGATTCTTTTAAACGATACTACAAAAAGCAAAATAAGTACCCACGCTTTAAATCGAAGAAGAATCCTGTGCAATCCTACACGACAAAGCATACAAACGGAAATATTGCGGTTGAAGGTAACTATATGAAGCTGCCTAAACTTGGCCTTGTTCGCTTTGCCAAAAGTCGTGAAGTCGAAGGCAAGATACGGAGTGCTACCATTAGACGCAATCCGTCAGGAAAATACTTCCTTTCCATCTGTGCAGAAGTGGAAGTGATAGAGTTACCTAAAACACATTCCGCTATTGGAGTAGATGTTGGGCTAAAAAATTTTGCTATTCTTTCAGATGGTACAACTTTCTCTAACCCTAAATTCTTTCGCACATTGGAAGAAAAGTTAGCTGAATTTCAACGAATCATGAGCAGACGAACCGTTGGTGGCTCAAACTGGTATAAAGTCAAACGAAAAGTGGCCCGCATTCACGAGAAAATGGCAAACGCAAGAAAGGATTACTTGCACAAAATCTCCACTGATATTGTCAAAAACCACGACATAATCGGGATGGAAGATTTGTCCGTATCAAATATGTTAAAAAATCACAACCTTGCTAAAGCCATTAGTGAAGTATCATGGTCAGCATTCAAAACCATGATGGAATACAAGGCAAAATGGTATGGAAAACAAGTGGTGACAGTGGCAAAGAACTTTCCATCCAGTCAGCTTTGCTCCTGTTGTGGCTACCAAAACAAAGTTGTTAAAAATCTTGGCTTACGTGAATGGGAATGTCCAAAATGCCATACCCATCATGAAAATCGAGATATTAACGCAGCAATCAATCTCAAAAAGGAAGCGTTAAGACTTCTAACCGCAGGAACTGCGGGGGTAGCCTACTAAGATAACTGAAGGATACTTTGGTGTTCGTAGGAATCTCCCCCTTCAATCAGACTGTAAGGTCAATAAGGGGTGAGTAGTTCAAGTAACTAATTTAATAGTACTTAAAGGCTCTGCCTGTGTGTAGAGTAATCGGAATTAGTATGCCTATTTTTAAATAAGCCTTTCATTAGCGGTTATAAATGGGATGGAAAGGGGGAGAATTGTCCTCTCTTTTGTATTTTCTATTTTCTTCCTTCCAGTTATTTCAAAACACAGGCTGCAAAGACCTGTGTTTTTTTATAAGCAGAATGGAGGAATATAAATGGAAGAAAGACAAAAAGCGATAGTAGTAGGAAGAAGACTATAATCGTTATAGGGAATATATTGTTTAATAGAAAGAGAGCGACAGTTTTATTAATTCTTGGAAAGAGGGGATGGAAGGAACCGTTCCTTCCATCCCCCTGCTTCATTCTACAACCTGTATATACATGGAAAAATCTGCTGATTCTCCATTTACGATTAAAGTTCCATCGTCGGTGAAACGTGGAACGACTAATCGTTCGTTAATGTTATTAAAAGTTGGTAGTTCCTTTAAGACATCGTCTTGTAATTGATATAATTTTACTGTATCGGAGTTGTTCTTCTTTACACTTAATGCAATGAATTCCTTATATATAGCAAAATTATTAAACGGAGGCGTTTTTATTTGATGAAAATTGCCATTAGAGAGATCAATGTAGCCTAAAATAGTTGGGCTCTCGTCTTCATTTGAAAATGCGGCATATATTTTATTGTTTACTAAGGTAACATATTCTGCTGATTTATAAGGAACTTTATATTTTCCAATCTGTTCAAGAGTTGTAATATCATAGACATAGAACACTGTTTCATTGCTGTTATTTGTTTTGAATTGTTCAGGAATAACAAGGATGTTCTCATATAAATCAGCCTTGCTATTTCTTCCAATTCCTAAGTTTTCATGTATAATGCCTTCCTCCATGGTTGTTAAGTTTATCCAGTTATATCCATAAGCATCACTATAAATCATCCTATTCTCTTTAAGCTGTAAATCCCCAATAACATTGTTTAGTTGTTTGGGCTGCATTTGTGTTTTTCGATTTAAAATATAAATGTCATCATTTCCTTTTCCCCAAACAAGCCAATTTTCATTCGCGGCCATTTTATAAATATCAATATCTTCCGTAGACTTAACAAGTACTTGCTGTGAGTGAGATGTAAGTGAATAGGAATAGATTATTTTGTTATCGGCAAAAATTAATTCATTCGTACTTCTTATAAAAATAGAACGAATGAAAGAAGAGTAATCTACGTTCGGAATGGTTATCTTTTCTAATGGTGTGTCAAATGTTTCGTATGAAGAAAGCCGATTTAATAGAGAAGGTCCAATTAAAATAATAAGGAGACCTATGATGGCGAGTGTACTGAATATAGGACGGAATAATTTTCTTCTAGGAGGAGTTGATCTTTTCATGTGAGTATTGGCAGTTTGTAAAATTTTTTGTTTATTTTCTTTGGAAAGAGTTATATCACTAGGGATTGTTTCATCTAATAATTGTTTAATATTTTTTGACATGTTTCATCTCCTCCTCGCTAATTGTTAATTGCACTTTTTTTCGTCCTCTTGCTAATCTAGTTTTAACTGTGTTGCTGGAACAATTTAATATATCACTAATTTCTTTTACCGATAATTCTGCATAATAATATAGCCAAATTACTTCCTTATATTTTATTGGAAGTCTATTAAGTATGGCAGCAATATACGATTTGTTTTCTTGCTTTAAATAAGCATCTTCTGGTGATTCTTTATCAATAAGAAATATACTAGCAAGCTTGGAAACTTCTATTTTTCGAAAAGCCCAGCTTTTAAAATAATTTCTGCATTCATTTACAGTTATCCGGTATAAATATGTTTTAATGCTGGATCTACCTTCAAATTGATCGAGATTTAAGTAATAACGGATAAACACCTCCTGCACAATATCCTCGGCTTTTTGTTTGTCTTTCACGAGAGCAAAAGCAAGTCGGGTTAAATAATGACCATAGGTATCCATCGCGTTTGTAAGCAATTTATCTCTTTCTTGCTTCTCCAAATTCCCCTCCCCTTTCTATCTATTGATTTAGACAAAACAAATAGAAAAACGGTTTCTTTATTTAAGGATTTTTGAACCATTTTATATAAATTAATTCTAGCACTATATTTACTAACCTCTTCATATAATTAAAAGAGGAAGAAGAGGGGGTACTTTAGGTGAATATTTTTGATTGCGTTATTATCGGTGCAGGTCCAGCTGGAATGAGTGCTGCGCTCATATTAGGGAGAGCAAGGCGAAATATTGCCATATTCGATGATGGGACAAATAGAAATAGGGTTAGCCATGAATCCCACGGTTTTATTACAAGAGACGGGATAAGCCCTCAGATGTTTAAAGAGTTAGGAATGGATGATTTAATGAAATACACGAATATTTCTTGTTTCAAAGCTAGGGTAACCAACATTGAGAAGGCTAGAGGTGAAAGGGGACTACTGCTAGTTAAAACAAAACATCATGATGAATACTTAACGCAAAAGCTTATTATTGCAACTGGTGTTCAAGAGGTAATCCCAATTCCGAATGCAAGACTATATTATGGAAAAAGTCTGTTCAGTTGCCCTTACTGCGATGGATGGGAATTACGGGATCAAGCGCTAATTGTTATTGCCCATACCGAAGCACAAGTCTTACATATGGGGAAACTGGTTTATAATTGGTCAAAAGATTTAGTCATTGCGACAAATGGAGCGGCAGTTTCAGAGAAAATAACAGAGGATTTTCAGAAAAGAAATATCTCTATCATAACAGAACCGATTAAAAGGCTATTAGGGGAAAATGGCTATCTTCAGCAAGTCGAGTTTAAATCTGGACAAAGGATTACGAGAACAGGTGGTTTTATCGTTCCTTCCTATTATCGATCTAATCAATTTGTGGAGCAGCTTGGGTTAGAGGTTCATCCTAATGGAGTTGTAGCGACGGACGGATTTGGTCGTACCACTTGTAAAAATGTTTATGTGGCAGGAGAAGCAGAAAAAGCAGGCGCATCCACTGTCGTCCTTTCTGCTGCAGACGGTAGTAGGACCGGGGTGGCAGTAAATACAGACTTAGTAATGGAGCAGTTTTAAAAGAAGCGGAGGGAGTAGAATCCTCCTGCTTCCATTAGAAATGATTTCCTATCCTCTTGTCATTGGCAGCTGGTTGCTGCTATTTTTAACGAGTAAATATTGAATAACATCAATATTGCTTGCTTTAAAGGAAGCGGCACATGCTTGCAAATATAAGTCCCACATCCGGATAAAACGTTCATCTTTTATTTTCCGAACTTCCCCTAGATTAGCAATAAAGTTAGCATGCCAAATTTCTAATGTTTTTTGATAATGGCGGCGAAGACTTTCTAAATCAACTAATTGTAGACTTGCTGTCGTCATATGATTAACAAGCTCCGAGACACCAGGAATATATCCGCCAGGGAAAATATATTTATTGATCCAAGCGTTGGTTGCGCCACCTTGCTGTCGTGATATTCCGTGAATCAAGGCTACTCCATCTTCTTTTAGCAAATGGTGAACCTGCTGGAAGTATGCTTGTAGATTCTCTTTGCCTACGTGTTCAAACATCCCCACACTAGTGATCCGATCAAATGTCTTATCCTTTAAATCACGATAATCCATTAAATAGACGGTTATGCTTTCTGATAATCCTTTTTCTTTTGCCATTTTCATCACATAGTCATACTGTTCTTGACTTAAGGTGATGCCGGTTGCCTTAACTTGATAGTCTTTTACAGCGGTAAAAATAAGATTTCCCCACCCACAGCCAATATCTAATAAATGTTGGCCAGGAGCTGGATTTAATTTTTTTAAAATATGATCAACCTTATTTTGCTGTGCAGTTTCTAATGTATCTTCAGGAGTTTGGAAATAGGCACAGGAATAAGTCATGGAACGATCTAGCCAAATTTTATAAAAATCATTGCCAATATCGTAATGATTTTGGACATCTTCTTTACTTTTTGTTTTAGTATGGGACTGTTTGGGAAGAAATTTTCTAAATTTATTACTTTGCATAAAGCTGGATGCATTTTCATAGGCAGAGGCAATTAAATCCTCTAAACTGCCTTTTATTTCTATTTTTCCATCCATATACGCTTCTCCTAAAGCTAATGAAGCATTATTGTAAATATCTTTCATACGAATAGGCTTTTTGAAAATAAGTTCTATTGCAGGATCGCCGTTACCATAGACAGCTGATTTACCATCCCAATAAGTAACCTTAACTGGAATGGTGAAGGAATTGCTTAAAATAGATTTATATATGGTTTTCTCGAACACACCATTCACCCCTTAATCCCCATTGTTTATGTATAATTTTACCTCTATTTCATGAAATATGTGGTCAATATGCTCAAATGGAATAATAGGTGGATATTTTGAGGAAAAAATCATTCCTTGCAAGAGGGAGAATGGTAAGATGGAAATAGGCAGTATAAACGAAAAAGAGGTGAATTAAATGGAATTTATAAAGGCAGAAGCCAATAGGTTAGCAGAAATTAATAGGATATATGTAAAGTGCAAAGAAAATCTAATCAAAAAAAATATCTTTCAATGGGACGAACACTATCCAAATGTGGACTATTTTCAAGAATGCATAGAAAATAAAATGCTATTCGTTTTATTAGAAGAAGATAAGATTGTAGGACATGTGGTATTAAATGAATGGCAAACAGAGGAGTGGAAGACCATTCGATGGATTGGAAATAATCCTTTGATTATTCACTCTCTCATGATTGACCCCAGTTACCAAGGTAAAGGAATAGGGGCAATAATGGTCAAGCGTATGGAAGAATACGCTCTTTTAAATGAATATGATAGCATCCGATTAGATACATTTTCCGGAAACCCTCAAGCTCTTAAGTTATATAAAAAGCATGGATATGTAGAAAAGGGGGAGGTTATCTTTGTCTCTAAGCCTGTTGGACATCAAAAATATCTTTGTATGGAGAAGGAATTAATATGAATATTACCGCTATTACCGAAACGAACCGTGAAAATGTACGATCATTTTTCCAATCTCATTGGGGAAGCGCGGAAATGGTACTTTCTACAGGTATTTATGATTGCAGTGCTTTAGATGGATTTATTGCCTGGAATATAGAAGGAGCAATGATTGGTTTAATAACCTATATATTAAGAGATACAGAGTGTGAAATTATCTCTTTAGACAGTATAGAGGAAGGAAAAGGCGTAGGGACAAATCTTTTACGCACGGTTGAACAATCAGCCAAACAAGTTCCATGCAATCAGGTCAAAATAATTACCACAAATGATAATGTACTAGCATTAAAGTTTTACCAAAAAAGAGGCTATTACTTATCGGAATTGTTAGTGGACGCAGTAAAGGAAGCTAGAAAGATCAAACCAGAAATACCTTTGCTTGGGAACCATGGTATTCCTATTAGAGATGAAGTGGTGCTTGTTAAGACGCTTTCTATAAAATAATGACGCTGAGGTGATTAATTTGGCTATAACATTGGAACTTTATCAAGAAAAATATAAGCAGGAACTAGAAGAATATTTTTTATCGGAGGAGCAGTTATACTATACTAGTATGCCGCTTGATGCTTTAGAAAAATGTATAACAGAAGAAAATCGTCATCCTATCGTCATTTTAAAGGATGGTGCGGTTGCTGGTTTCTTTGTCCTACATGGATGGGAGGGAGTAAAGGCATATAGTGAGAATAAAGAGGCTATTCTAATGCGGGCTTATTCTATCCAGCATTCTTTTCAGAGACAAGGGGTAGGAAGGAAATCTGTGGAGCTATTAATCCCTTTTGTGAAAAAATATTATCCAGCAAAAAAAGAAGTAATTTTGGCTGTTAATGTGAAAAACACCAGAGCGCAATATGTTTATCAGAAAGCAGGGTTTGAGGATACTAGAAGAAGAGTGATGGGAAGGAAAGGAGAACTAATTATTTTCAATCGGAAAGTATAGATAGGACTGTTCTTAAAGAACAGTAAAAAATAATAGTTGCAAAATGCAAATAATAACGTATAATGAAAGTAGCTTCAATATTTTAACAAAGGAAGGAGGAGCTAGGATGGAAAATCTCCGTGAGATTTTACAAATTACCATGAGAAGATTCGGTGTGCTTGATAAAAATTGTTGTTCTGTTGGAAAAACAGAAATATCGCTTGTCCAAAGTCATATTTTATATGAAATTGATAAGAGAAGTAATCCGTCAATGCAAGAAATAGCAGAGCTTCTTGGAATGGACATTACAACCTTTAGTAGGCAAATTCAATCTTTAGCAAAAATGGAATTAGTGAATAAGCAGCAATCCATGACAGATAAAAGAGTATATGTACTCCATTTAACAACACAAGGAAAAGCAATTGCGACTTCTATTGATACGCAAATGAATCAATATTTAGAGGAAGTTCTCTCTTTTATGTCAGACTTTGAAAAAGAAACCGTCATTCGTTCGCTAAAGTTATTGAATAGTTCCATGGCAAAAAGCAATATGTGCTGTCATCCAGTTAAGTAATGAGGAAAATAAAGTGGCTGTGTTAGATATATTTCCTAATATAGCCTGTGTATAATGCTTGTATTTTACAAGTAAAAGGAGGGATGTTAGATGTGGTACGAAGTGCTGAAAAACTTCGCATGGTTAGTAATGGAATTAACTGTTCTTTTTGTGGTTGTATCTTTTGTTGTTAACTTGCTACAAGGCTTTGTTCGCTATGACAAAGTGGAGATATGGATGAAAAAGACCCCACCCATTGTTAGTGCGCTTATTGCAGTTGTTTTTGCTTTTATCACCCCTTTTTGTTCCTGTTCTACCATACCGGTTGTGGTGAATTTATTGAAAAATAAAATCCGTTTTAGCACCGTTATGATTTTTCTATTCACTTCCCCAGTTCTAGATCCAACTATCCTTACCGTGATGGTTGTTCTAATGGGATGGGAAGTAGCTCTCTATTATACAGTAATCACGACGATTCTTTCGATTATCCTTGGCTTTGCACTAGAGAGATGGGGGTTCGAAAAAGAAGTGAAAAATGTCATTATAAAAAATGCTCTTCAAGCAGAGAAGAGATTTAGCTTAAAAAACACGGTTTCAGAAATTTTAACCTTAATGAAAACTGTTTATCCCTTTTTGTTAATAGGGGCAGGTATTGGAGCGGTGATAGGAGGAATCGTGCCGACAGAGTTTGTTGCAACCTACTTAGGCGGAGAGAATTGGTGGCTGATTCCGATTGCTGCAATTATCGGTATTCCTTTATATATTCGGTTATCGTCAATGATTCCGATTTCTCAAATTCTGATTGCCAAAGGGATGGCACTTGGACCGGTAATGGCAATGATGATTAGCTCAGCAGGAGCAAGTCTCCCGGAGTTAAGCTTATTAAATAGCATTTTTAAGCGAAAATTAGTGTTTGCGTTTGTATTATCCGTTTTCTCGATGTCCACGATTTCAGGCTTTTTGTTTTATTTTATATAAGGGAAACCAATTCGTAGGAGGAATGATTTATCATGAACATTTTGAAAAAAATATTCAAAAAAGAGCAGAAAAATGATTGCTGTAACATTATGATAGAAGAAGTAGGAGAAAAGCAAGAGGGCTGCTGCGAGGGAAAGGAGGAGAGAAAGGATGAGCGTAAAGCTTGAGAAGATTTTGAAAGCGCATTGGACAGAGATAGCAGCTATCTATAGATTGGGTATTCAATCTAGACAAGCCACTTTTGAGACTGATGTTCCAGATTGGGAGAAATGGAGCAGTAGTAAAGATCTGTCTACCAGTTTTGTTTTAATAGATGAAGAGGCGAATAGAGTGATTGGTTGGGCAGCTATCAGTAAAGTATCGAATCGCTGTGTGTATCAAGGAGTTGGGGAGCATAGTGTTTATTTACATCCTGATTATCATCACAAAGGTTATGGGAAATTCTTATTAGATGAATTAATTGAACATTCTGAATCAAATGGCTACTGGACACTGCAATCAGGTATTTTTCCAGAAAATATTGCGAGTATCCAGCTTCATAAAAGCTGCGGATTTAGAAGTGTTGGGATTCGTGAGAAAATTGGAAAGCTAGACGGTGAGTGGAGAGATGTTGTATTGATGGAAAGAAGAAGTACGAAATATTGACTTTTTAAGCCGAGAAGGAGGAAGGTTACCTTCTCGACTCTTTCAGATTATACGGAAGGCTGCTCTAAATTCAACGTCATAAACACACTATTCGGATCTTCCTCATAATCCGAAAATGGCCCGCAATACTCAAATCCTAATCTTTCATACAGTCTTTTGGCAGGCAGGAAAGCATCCATGGAACCTGTCTCTAAACTTAATCGACTATAGCCACGATTTTTGGCTTCAGCGATAATATGAAGAAGTAGCTTCTTTGCTACGCCTTTACGCAAATGATGAGGAGATGTCTTCATAGACTTTATTTCGCCGTGCTTGTTATCTAGTTCTTTTAATGCACCGCAGCCGGTTAGCTCCCCGTCCTCCCATGCACTCCAAAAGGTTACTTCTGGTTTTCTCAATCCTTCCACATCAAGAGCATGTATGCTTTCAGGAGGGGAGTGGAGGGTCATGCTATGTAAGTGATCTTCCAATAAAGCAATGACTTCTTTTGAGGTAACATGATCGATAATAATTTTCATCCCATCAATCCTTTCTAATTATTTATTCCTATTTTACTTTTTTCCTTATTCGAGTGGAATGATTATGCATAATTTAACTGGAAATATTTAATGAAATATCTTTATTTAAAAATATTTGCCTTAGAGGTATTTTGTTTGTTATGATATTCACATTAGTTTTAAATTTGTAAGAGGGAAAGGAAAATGCAATAAAATGAATGTATTAGTAGTAAAAGCAAACAATCGCCCAGCTTCTGAAGCTGTATCAAGCAAAATGTATGAAACGTTTATGGAGTCTATTAAAGGTGCTGAAAACCTTAATGTAAATGTATATGATGTATATGCAGAAGATACTCCTTACTTTGGTCAAGAATTATTCGATGCTTTCGGTAAAGTACAAAGCGGAACAGAATTAACAGATATAGAGCAACGTTTATTAGCTGCAAAACAAAAAGCAATGGATGCTTTAACTGCTGCTGATTTAGTAGTATTCGCATTCCCGCTTTGGAACTTAACTATTCCAGCTAAATTACAAACGTTTATTGATTATGTATATGCTGCAGGTTTTGCATTTAAATTTGATGCAGAAGGTAACATGATTCAACTAATGACAGATAAAAAAGCAATTATTTTAAACGCTCGTGGTGGTATTTACTCTACTCCAGAAGCTGCTTCATCTGAAATGGCTGTTAATTATATGCGTGCAGTATTTGGTGGCGTATTTGGAATGGAAATTATGGATGAGGTTATTATCGAAGGACATAACGCAATGCCTGATAAAGCTGCTTCTATCATTGAAGAAGGTTTACAAAAAGTTGCTGCTGTTGCAAATAAATTAGTAGCACAAACTGTTTAATAGAAATTAACTAGATTAAATAGAGTAACTCCGTCTGAAAATAATTTTTCAAACGGAGTTTTTTTATGGGAAAAAGTTTATACTAGGAAAGGGCAAATTTAGGACATATGTCCTTTTCCTATTTTTAGAATTCGATTATCTTTATAAAGGAAATTAAATAGCAAGGAGTCGAACAAATGAGAGGTATATTATTTGCGTTTATGGGTGGTGCCTTTATTACCCTGCAAGGAGTGGCGAATGCAAGGATTAGCCAGGATATTGGTTCATGGCAAGCCGCTACCATTACTCAGTTTACGGGATTTGTGTTAGCCCTTATCATTTTATTAGTAGTGAAAGAAGAAGCATTTTCAAAATATAAACAAGTAAAGCCATTATATTTAACGGGAGGTTCCTTTGCATCGGTCGTTATTTTTAGCACGATTACAGCGATGCATTTAATAGGGGCCACACTAACCATTTCCACTGCTTTAATTGCCCAGCTGTTTATGACCTTTATTATAGATAGCAATGGTTGGTTCGGTTTGGAGAAGCAGCAGATGAAGATGCCGCAGTTTATAGGAATTGGCATGATGATATTAGGTGTTCTTTTATTAAAAATGTAAGGAGACCCATCCGTGAAAGAGATTGGAAATGTAGAGCAAGTAGAAGAATATATGCGTAAATTTCAATTAGAAGCTATTTTTCCGGAAAAATTGAAAGTGCATTTACATCTTTATGCTTTTAACCAAGGAGAATTTATTTGTACGCAAGGACAGGCATCTGAATATCTTTACATTTTGGTAGATGGAAAGATGAAAATATATACAACGACAGCAGAAGGAAAAACGTTAATTCTTTCTTTTAAAACACCAATAGAAATGGTTGGGGACGTTGAATATGTACGAAATACTGATATTCTTAATACAGTTGAAGCGATAACAGATGTAGTGGTAATAGGTGTCCATAAGCGGCATTTAAAGCAATATGCGAGTGACTATGCACCATTCCTACAGTTTTTGCTGGATATCATAACAAAGAAATTCTATATCAAATCGAACTCGATGCGATTCAATTTGTTCTATCCCGTAGAAGTAAGATTGGCTAGTTATTTATTGTCTGTTTCTTTTGATAAAGAGGATCCTTTATACAATCAGGAACGGAATGAAATTAATTTAAAGGATACAGCGAATTTAATTGGCACTAGTTATCGCCACTTAAATAGAGTGATACAGCAATTTTGTCAGGATGGTCTGATTAAACGGAAAAAGGGATTTATTGTGGTGAAAAATCGGGATGGTTTAACAAGCTTAGCTGGAAAAAGTATTTATGAAGAAGGATTGGGTGAATAAAACATGATATATGGCTTACTTATTGCGTTTATTAGCGGTAGTCTTGTTGGGGTACAAAACATCTTTAATAATCGTGTCAATCAGAAGGCGGGTCTTTGGGCTACGACTACTTTAGTATTAGCGCTAGGATTTATTGCTTCTTTTATTCTTGGCTTTATTACAGAAGGAATGGGTCTTTTTCATCTAGAAAATATGCAGACATGGTACTGGTTCAGCGGGATTATCGGTGTTGGTGTTGTTGTTTGTATGACAAAAGGAATCAGGCATTTGGGAGCAACGTATGCCGTTTCGATTTCCCTGTCCTCTCAACTTGTTTTTGCCTTATTATTCGATTCTTTTGGCTTATTGGGATTAGAGAAGGTTCCATTTACCCCACAGCAGTTAATAGGGGTCCTAGTCATCATCGGTGGAATTCTTGTTTTCAAAATGGGAGGAGCTTCAGAAAAGAAACAGCCTGTGAAAGAACTGGCGAAACGATAGGAGAGTATTTGTATGCAGGGGATAAGGAAAGATGATGGCAAAGCTATCGCGAAGACGAATCAAGCAATGGAGGAAGTAAGGGACGTAAAGAAGTATCAAACTCTGCTTTTCGATGTAGATGATACACTGCTGGACTTTGCAGCTGCGGAAGACCAAGCTTTTCGGTTATTGCTGCAGGAGCAAGGAGTCTCTTATAAGGAAGAATGGAAAAGACAGTACCAACAGCTAAATCAAGGCTTGTGGAAATCGTTTGAAGCAGGGGGAATTACGCGTGATGAGGTTGTTAATACAAGGTTTACTTTATTCTTTGAGAAGATGGGCAAGAAAGTAGATGGAGCTTTATTAGAACAAAGCTATCGTGAATATTTAGGAGAGGGAAACCAGCTGCTAGATGGAGCGATGGATTTAATCGCAAAGATTTCAAATCATTTTGATTTATATATTGTGACGAATGGCATGTCGGCAACACAAGAGAAACGATTAAAATCATCTGGTCTATATCCATTCTTTAAAGCTATTTTTGTCTCAGAGGATACGGGCTATCAAAAACCAATGAAGGAGTTCTTTGATTATTGTTTCGATCGAATTCCTTCCTTTAACAAGGAAACGGCTTTAATCATTGGCGATTCACTAAGCGCAGATATTCAAGGCGGGCATAATGCGGGAATCGATACTTGCTGGATTAACCCACTAAAGATGGATAATAGCTTGGATGTTCAGCCAACTTACGAAATCGCAAAATTAGAAGAGCTATTCCTTCTTTTAAAGAGAGAAAAACAATCGAGCCATTAAAGGAACGATTGTTTTTTATTATCCTTGTCTAATTTTCGAACAAAACCAATGCAGGTTCTTGAAAGGAGAAAAGTGCATGTTTCTGTCAATAAAGTATCATACCAATGCCAGCCTTTATTATATTTTATTAAATTTGTGTATTTTTCTAATAGAACCTCTATAAATGTCATTGGAATACTAAAGTAAAATGATTTGAGTATAATTCCAGGCAATTTGGAATGTTGGCTTATTTGATTATAAGCAACGCAAGTGATTGGGAATAATAAATAATCAAATAAAATATTAATTTGAAAATGCTTTGGCAGAAACCGCACAGGGAAATTGAGCCATTTTTTTGAAGTGACAATGCTATCCACAAAACTGGATAAATATCCTTTAAAAAAGAAGACGAGAAACCAGTCCTTTGCTGGTTTTTTTCTAAAGATAACTGGTAAAAGTCCAATTCCCAAAAGGAAAAGGAATCTTAATATTTTCCGTTCCACTTTCATCACCTGTCTTATTAGCAATATATCCGTCCATATGGTAGGGATAGTTTTTTCATAGTTTATCCAAAGGGAGAGAAAATATGAAAAAAGCATCTGTTCTGATGCTTTTAAGAAAATCTTCTTTTTTATAATGCGCTTTTTCGTTTAATTAATTCCGACTGAAGTAAAACAGTCTTTGGAATCTTTCGTTGATCCAGAATCTGTTCGAGGAGTAAAGAAACACCTGTTTTGCATAGTTCCGGTATATCAATATGAAAGGTAGTCAATGGAGGTGAGACATACTTTGCGACACTAATATTATTCACGCTTATGATACTAACTCTGTTTGGAATGGATATATTATATTCATTAAAAGCCTGAAGACTGCCAACTGCAATCGGGTCAGAAGCAATAAAGAAGGCTGTGGGCAATTCCTCTTTTAAGTCGTCCATTACTTTTTTTGTAACCCTGTAGCCATCATTTACGGAAAAATGTCTTTCGCCAAAAATATACCTTTCGTCAAGTATTCCCAAATCCTTCATATGCATTCGAAACGCCTTAAATGATGCACAAGGGTTCTCCAATGCAACCAAGCAATATCCACAGACACTTCAAAAGCATTATCATAGTTTCTGGAAGAAGGATATTAGTGTTGATATTGTAACATTAAATCAAGATCTTACTTCTTATGATCTCGTGATGGCACCAATGCTTTATATGATGTCTAATGAAACCATTTCAAAGTTAGAAAACTATGTTGCAAATGGTGGAACGCTCGTAAGTTCTTATATTAGTGGGCTTGTTAATGAGACAGACCTTGCCCATCTATCAGGGTGGCCAACGTCCTTAAAACGTATATTTGGGATGGGAGTAAAAGAAACAGATACACTTTATCCAAAAGATCGAAATGTGCTTGCTTATAATGGAAAGCAATATGAAATAAAGGATTACTGTACTATTTTGGAAGCGAAAGAAGCAGAAGTGTTAGGCACTTATATGGAAGACTTTTATCAAGGAAATCCTGCGGTTGTAAAAAATAGCTATGGGAAGGGAAAAGCTTATTTTATAGGTGCTAGAACGGAACAAGCATTTTTAGATGATTTATATGGGGATATCCAAAAGGAAATGAATCTCCAAGTGGAAAACGAAATTGTCCATGAAGATGGTGTATCGGTCCAAAGAAGGGAATCGGATGAGCATTGCTATTTATTTGTCATGAATTTTACAGAACAAAAGCAATCGATTACGGTAAAAGAGCCTTTATACGACCTGCTTACAGAGGAGATAAAGCAAGAGCATATAGAACTTTTACCTTATGAAGTAATGGTATTGAAAAAAGAAAAGTAATATAGGCAATAACCAAAAAGGACGACAGATATTGTCGTCTTTTTGGTGCGTGCTAGGTTGTGACCATAGCACCGCCATTTACATGAATCGTTTGTCCCGTCATATATGAGCCGTCGTCTGAGGCAAGCAGTACGTATACTGGGGCAATTTCGTATGGTTGGCCAGCACGTTTCATCGGCACATCCGAACCTAATGTAGCAATATTTTCAGCGGGTTGCGATGCGGGTTGGATAGGTGTCCAAAATGGGCCTGGCGCAACGGCATTAACCCGAATGCCTCTGGTAACAAGATTATTAGCGAGTGCCCTTGTATAGCTGACAATTGCCCCTTTTGTAGTTGAGTAATCAATTAATTGGCTTACGCCGATATAGGCAACTAGTGATGTTGTATTCACAATACTAGCTCCTTTTTTCAAGTGAGGCAAGGTTGCCTTTGTTAAGTGAAAACAAGCGTGAATATTAACATCGAAGGTTAGGTCCCATTGTTCATCAGATATCGCTGTTAAGTCATTCTGAAAAAATGGAACAGCTGCATTATTAGCCAAAATATCAATTTTACCAAATGTTTCTAGCGTTTTCTGGACAATAGATTCACAATGTTCTTTTCTTCTCAGACCTCCTGAAATAAGCAAGCAAGAGCTTCCATAATGCTCGATAGCCTGTTTGGTTGTTTCGGCATCTGTATGTTCATCATAATAAGCGATAACAATATTTGCCCCCTCTTTTGCAAAAGCCACTGCCACCGCTCTACCGATTCCACTATCCCCACCAGTGATAATGGCAATACGTCCTTTTAATTTACCTGTTCCGATATATTTAGGATTATCAAAAATGGGCAAGGGATCCATTAGGTATTCAAAACCGGGCTGCCTTGATTGCTGTTGCGGCGGAAAAGACCATTCGATTTCTTCACATTTTGTTTCAGATCCATAATGCTTCTTATTTGTCACAGAATTAACCTCCATCCATATGATTTTTTCGGCTACTTAGTAAACATTAATATGGGTAAGGAGGAGAGGAAATGTCTAGATAAGGATGAGCAGTAGGTGAAGGTTGTGTGTAATGATTGATTTGATTTGTTATTCCTCCATTTTGTTCACACCCTGGTGGTGGTCCAAGAATTGTAGATTGTTTGATTGGGGCGATTGCGTTTGCGTAGGCAGTTTCATTTACGCAATATGCTCTGTTAGCAATTTCTTTTGGCAAAAAGCGTAAAAAATCAGAACCAAACACAATATCCGGTTTGGGCTGATCAAAGATAGTAAGGAAATGCGTATTATTTCGCAATGCTACTATCCAATGAAACCAACCTTTTGGAAATTGGGATGCTTGCCCTGGCATTAGATGGTAAGTCATAATGCTTTGAGTAAAGGGATTGAAGACAGACGTCATAGCTTCTCCACTAATGACGAATACAAGTTCATTTACATTTGTGTGCCAGTGCGGCTGAACAATGATTCCCTGATTAAGATGCACATTGAATAATCCAGTATGTATAGCCGGCATTTGATCAGAAAATAACTGTGTAATGTAATTATAAGAATCCCTTCTATAATTAACAGACTGGGTCGAATCACCAAAGAGCTGGAAGGAAGGAGAAGCTGGATTAACAGACATATACAAGCCTCCTATTTTTTAAGTAGAAAATTAATATGGATTACTAGCTTAAATATATACAAAACGAGGTTGCCCTATGAGTGGAAAATTGGTTTTGATTTGCAATGGAGATGATTTAGAGTTGTGGAGTTGAGTAAAAGTTTGAAAGGATTAGGGGAAGCTATAATATATGCTCCGAATTAAAGGGATACAATCTAACTTCGCAGAAATAGTCCGAAAAAAGAAGATATGATCCAAACGATGAAAATATGAACCAAACGCCAAAATATAATTCCAAACCTAAACAAAAAACACCACCCAATCAAAAATGATTAAAGTGGTGCAATATATTCATAACCTAATCTCAATCGTGGAAATTCATACCATCTGTTACTTCTTTAACAATGCCAGCACGAATGACAAAATCGCCAAAGTGTTCATTTTCTATGCGTTCTTTTGCAAAACGTGGGAGCAAGACGCGAAGTTCAGACAAGATTTCTTCCTCGCCGACATTTTCGCGATATAGTTTGCTTAAACGGCTTCCGTTGAAGGCAGCGCCTAAGTACATATTGTATTTTCCAGGACCTTTCCCAATAAAGCCGATTTCTCCTAAAGCATGGCGAGCACAGCCATTTGGACAGCCTGTCATACGAATCGTAATTTCTTCTTCTCTCAACCCGTTTTCATCGACAATTTCTTCAATCTTATCAATTAAGACTGGTAAGTATCGTTCTGCTTCTGCCATCGCAAGCCCACACGTTGGTAGGGACACACAGGCAATAGAATTGCGACGAAGTGCGGAGAAACGTTTGCCATCCATTATGCCGTATTGCTCTATTAAATGAGCAATCTGCTTTTTATTGCGGCTTGATACATTGGCGATTACTAAATTTTGATTAGCTGTTAATCGAAAATCGCCAGTATGTACTTTAGCAATTTCGCGTAAACCGGTCATTAAAGGATAGCTTTCATAGTCTTTAATGCGACCGCCTTCGACAAATAAAGTGAAATGCCATTTTCCTTTGATTCCTTTTTCCCAGCCATAGCGGTCGCCATTATGATTGAAGTGGAATTCTCTCGCATCTTGCAGCTTCCAGCCTAAACGATTCTCTAATTCTTCCACAACATTCTCTAAGCCGAGGCGATCTACGGTATACTTAAACCGAGCATTTTTACGAACAGAGCGATTTCCGTAATCACGTTGAATGGTAATAACTTTTTCAGCAAGTTCTAAAATTTGTTCTGGTGTACAGAATCCAATTACTTTTGCGAGCTGAGGATAAGTTGCTTTATCTCCATGGGTCATTCCCATTCCGCCGCCAATGGCAACGTTAAAGCCAACTAATTCTTCCTTCTCCGTAATAGCGATAAACCCAAGATCTTGGGAGAATACATCGATATCATTAGAAGGAGGAACTGCAATTCCAATTTTAAATTTTCTAGGTAAATATAATTTTCCATACATTGGCTCTACTTCTGTTTCCTCCACACTTGGAGTGAAAGCTACTTTTTCCTTATCTAACCATAGCTCATGATAAGCTTGTGTACGAGGCAATAAATGATCACTTAATTTTTGAGACCATTGATATACGTCACTATGCAATGCTGATTGATAAGGATTTGGATTACACATTACATTACGGTTTACATCACCGCAAGCTGCAATTGTATCTAATAAGGATTGATGGATATCTTGGATTGTTTGTTTCATATTCCATTTTAAAATGCCGTGCATTTGGAATGCTTGGCGTGTTGTCAATTTTAATGTATTATTTCCATACTTCTGTGCCAATTCATCCATTGTTAACCATTGTGCTGGTGTAGCTACCCCACCAGGAGTTCGGACGCGGAGCATAAATTGATAGGCAGGCTCCAATTTTTGTTTTGCGCGCTCATTTCGAATATCACGATCATCCTGTAAATAGCTTCCGTGGAATTTCATTAAGCGGTTATCATCCTCTGAAATGCCTGAGCTTAATTCTTCCTCCATGGATTCCTTTAAAGTTCCACGTAAGTAATTGCTTTCTTCTTTTATGCGCTCCACATCACTTGGTGGTCCTTCTGGGGCTTTTAATACTTGTTTTGCCATTTTAGAAAAACTCCTTTCCTGCAATATTATTAGTAAACATCTCGTTGGTAACGTTTGTTTTGTTTCATGGCTGCTACATATTCCTCAGCTTGTTCTAAGGACATTTGACCTTCTTTTTGAATAATAGCAAGAAGAGTTTGATGAACATCATGCGCCATATGCTTTTCATCTCCACAAATATAAAGAACAGCTCCTTCTTCCAGCCATTCAAATAGCTCTTTACTATGCTCAAGCATACGGTGCTGAACATATACCTTTTCTGCTTTATCACGAGAAAAAGCAATATTCATTTTCGTTAACACACCATCTTTAAGCCAATTTTGCCATTCTGTTTGATAAAGGAAGTCTGTGACAAAATGCTGGTCTCCAAAGAATAGCCATGATTTTCCTTCTGCTCCTATTTCTTCTCTTTCTTGCAAGAAAGAACGGAATGGTGCAACTCCTGTCCCAGGACCAACCATAATAATAGGTGTGTCTGGATTTTCTGGAAGCTTGAAATTTTCATTGTTTTGTATATAGATAGGCAGCTTATCTCCTGGCTGAATACGCTCAGCAATTTGAACAGAGCAGACACCGCTGCGATCTCGTCCGTTTGCATGGTAACGCACGGCTCCGATGGTTAGATGTGCTTCATCTGGATTTGCCTTATAGCTGCTGGCAATGGAATAAAGACGAGTCGGCAGTTTACGAAGCAAGGATGCGAATGTTTGTGCATTTGTCTCTAACGGTCCAAAATCTCGGATAAGATCTAATATGTCACGACCATTTATATATGCTTTTAGTTTTTCTTCATTTCCTTTAGCTAGTAGCTCGTCTAGAGATGGATTTGCTGCTATTTTTGCAAATTTTTCTAACAGTGGCTTTGTTAAAACAGTAATTTCATAGTATGTTAATAAAGCTTCGCGAAATGCTAGAACTTCCCCTTGTTTATTTATCGTTACACTTTCTGTAGGAGAGAATCCTAGTTCTTTTACTAAAAGATCTACTAGCTCTGGATCATTATTAGGAAATATCCCGAGGCTGTCGCCAGGCTCAAAGCTAATACCAGAATCCTCAAGAGAAAGTTCTACATGCAATGTTTCTTTATTGGAACCTTGACCATTTAAATTAATGACGTCAAGTATCTCTGCATAATACGGATTGCTGCGGGAATAGCCAGAATCTCGAATAGATTGTGGTATTGTGCTTATTGGATTAGGGGCTGTTGACTCTGCTTGAAGGTTCAAGCCGTTAACAACACCTGAGAACCATTCGCTTGCTGGCTCCTCATAATCGAGATCACAATCCACACGTGGGTAAAGTCTCGTTCCGCCTAATTCTTCTAAACGGGAATCAAATTGTTTTCCTGTTTCACAAAAGAACTCATAAGAGCTATCGCCAAGCGCCAACACCGAGTATTGGAAATCCTCAAGCTTTGGAGCTCTTTTTCCATGCAGGAATTCATGGAAAGCTATTGCGGTATCTGGTGGATCACCTTCTCCATGTGTGCTAACAATAATAAGAAGATTTCGTATTTTTTTAAGATTATTAGGCTTAAAATCAGCCATTGATTGTACTGTTACATTAAATCCCAATTCCTTTAAGCGACTGCCGTGATCCTTGGCAAGGCTTTGTGCATTCCCAGTTTGCGATCCAAAAAGAATGGTAATGTCTTTTGTAATGGGAGTAGCTACCTGTTGTTCCGTTAATGAAGTAGTTAGGCTAGGTTCTCCTGCTGTTGTTGCGATTGCTGCTGTGGAAGCAGATAAATAACCATTTAGCCAAATTTTCTGTGATTCAGTTAAAGTTGGTAAAAGACGGTTTAATAATTCGGTTTGTTCTTGATTAAAGGGACTGTTTATTACTTGAAGCTGCAACACTTTCACCTCGCATAGATAATAGCATTTCTTTTTATAGTTTGATTAGTAAGATAATTCTTGAGATTTATTTTATAATGAAAAGAGAGGATTGTCACTGTGAATTTATTAATCCTATCAGACAAATCGGATTAGAAAATATAAAAGTAGCCTGTTACTTTTTTGAACAAGCAGGGGGATAATATTTTTTCTAAAGATTAGTCTTTATAATTTTAATTGCACTACAAAAGCTATCTGATAAGGATTCACCTAATAAATGACTGTGTTAGGCGTCATAATGGCATACAATTCAACCATGAAAGTGGTCTGCCTAAACTTTCCTCGTATTACACGTACTCTAATTGTACTTTACTGTAAATAAAAGAATGAGTAAAATACATATAATTAATTGCAACTATTAGTAATTCTAATAACTGAAAGCTAAGATGGAGGAAAAGTATGCAATATGATGCGTTAAAGACATTTGTGACACTTGTTGAAGTGAAGAATTTTACAAAGACAGCAGAAATGCTCCTTATGAGTCAGCCTAGTGTTAGTCTGCATATAAAAAACCTCGAAAAAGAATTCCAGACAAAATTATTGGAACGCTCACCAAAGTATTTAAAAGTAACGCCAACAGGCCAGATGCTATATGATTGTGCCGTTCAGATGATTCGCTTATATGAACAGACGAGACAGCATATCTTGGAGCACCATCATGCAATAAAAGGGGAACTGAAAATAGGCGCAAGTTTTACGATTGGCGAATATATTTTGCCTTCCGTACTGCTTGATTTGCAAAAGCAGCATCCTGAATTGCAAATACAAGTAACGATTGGAAACACAGAAGAAATTGTCCAAGCAGTAAGATTATATGAAGTAGACATTGGTTTAATTGAAGGGCAGACAAATGATAAGGAACTGCAGGTTATTCCTTTTATGGAAGATGAGCTATACATTGTCGCATCTATGAATCACCCTTTAGCATACCGAGAAGAAATTTCGATTTCAGAACTACATGATCAAGCGTGGATTACAAGAGAGGTTGGATCAGGGACGAGAGAATACTTAAATCATGTCATTCGCTCCAATGGCTTAAGAGCCCAATCCTTCTTAACCATTAGTAGTAATCAAGGCATCAAGGAGACACTGATTAATGGAAATGGTTTATCGCTTTTATCAAAAAGTGTCATTGAAAGGGATGTAAACAACGGGAATCTGTGTATTATTTCAGTGATAAATACTCGCTTTACAAGAAGGCTATCCTATTTATTTGCACCAATTATGAAGGAGAAACAAAATGTTCTTACCTTTATTGAGACATTAAAGGAGACATTTCCCTATAATGATTAATCATTGGCTGTTCCTATAGGAGTCAAGTGGTCACCTCTCCAAACCAACTTAATATTCGCTTTCAAATAAATTAATTCTAATTTAATTTGGAAAAACTATACTTTTTCAGTGTCCTCATCATTTAAGGTGGGACATATGTATAACAGCAAGTAATTAATCTCATTCTAAAGGAAAAAGCAGAAAATCCTTCTTATATCATAGAAAAATAACTAGTGTTTGTAGTATGATAACAAAGGAATTTTATTAAAAGAAGGAAAAGCAAACGAACTGCTTTTTCTAAATAAGGAGAACTACTTGCCTATGAAAAAAAGAAACAAAACAACTCGTTTGGTTCTACTAGGTCTGCTTACCGCAATTATTATCATTCAAACCATTGTTCCGATATTAGGATATATTCCGACTCCTATACTGAGTTTAACGATTATTCAGGTTACAGTTATTATTGCAGCTATCGTGTTAGGGCCAGTAGATGGTGCAATTATTGGAGGCGTTTGGGGAGTCATTACGTTCGTTCGAGCGTTCACCTATCCAACAAGTCCCCTTGCACCAATTATTTTTACAAACCCATTAATATCTGTTTTTCCAAGAGTGATGATTGGGGTAGTGGCAGGGCTGTTATTTTACAAAGTGCTGAAGGATAGAATGAATGAAACGATTGCGATGAGTATTTCTGGTGTGATTGGTTCACTAACCAATACGATTCTTGTGTTAGGATTTGTCTACTTATTTGTAAGAGAGAGCTATGCAAATGCAATAGGCGTGAATGTTGAAGATCTTCTGCCAGCGATACTAGCGATAGTTGGCACAAATGGTGTACCAGAAGCAATTCTATCAGGGATTCTTACACCAATCATAGCTAAGCCGTTGTTAAAGATAAGAAAAAAATAAGGAACGGAAAATGAGGCTGGGACATAAGCATTTCAATCAATAATAAACACGACTTATAATATAATTAATTCGCATTAATGTTCGTATTTATTATTTCAGACAAAGGTTTAAAACGACTTAGTTTTAACACGTGACTATAGTTAAAAACATAGATAACCATCATGAGAAAGTAGAAGCTTTATTTAAGAGATAAATTAGAGATGTTAGTTGTTACAGATTGGTTATTTCGTTTTGTCCCAGCCTTATTTTTGCAACAAGGTTCTTTTTTTATTATCGGTCATGCACCAGTAAAATGTTTTTTTATATAATGATAACAATTATTCCTCCTTAAATACTAGGAAATAAAAATATAATTCCGACTAAACAACTAGAAAAACTTATTGACAATAATAGCAATTATGATAAAATTTAGAAAATAACGATGCTTATCAAGAGTGACTGAGGGAATTGGCCCAAAGAAGTCCGGCAACCTGCTAAAGTGCAAGGTGCCAAATCCACCAAAATGGATAGCCATTTTGAAAGATAAGGTAAGAATAATTACCTGCTATCTTTCCGAATGGAAGGATTTTTTTAGCTTTTATGCATGATTTCTACATGGATAAATCCAAGCAGTCATTTGGTAAGAGTTTTCGGTACAATAAATGTCTGGCGCAAGCGCTATGCAAATGGTTAATAAGGATTTCACCTTTTTTAAGGAGGGATTTGTTGGTGGGGGAAACAAATCAGCTGGACAAAGTGAAGACTCAATTAGAAGAAATTTTAAAAACAATGCAATTTGGATCTGTCACGTTAGTGGTACAGGATGGGAAAATTATTCAAATTGAAAAAAATGAAAAAATACGCTTAGGAAAATAATTTAGGCGTTTTATAAAGAAGCTGACTAGACAAACTAGAGGCAACTTTAACTGAGAAAGTGGTTAAAGCTGCCTTTTTGCATAAAGTGGCATTTAATCAACGGGATAGTCGATTAAAGAAAATAATGGTTGGTTATACGCAGATAACCAGATGCTTACGCTTTTCTAATAGGGATGGAGGATTGTTTATGAGTGAGTTATTAACCTATGAAACAATTGATACGTATCCTCCTGTTGACTTTTCGAGTGAAACGGAGACAAAGGGAGCTTTAGAGGTTTTAAAGTGGGCCTATGATACGTATAAAGATGATATTGTTTATGCTTGTAGCTTTGGAATTGAAGGGATTGTGCTAATCGATTTAATCTCGAAAATAAAGAAAGATGCTCATATTGTCTTTTTAGATACAGATGTACATTTTGATGAAACCTACGAATTAATTGATAAAGTGAAAAAACGGTATCCTGATTTGCAAATAGAAATGAAAAAGCCGGCTATTACATTAGAGGAACAGGCAGCTCAATATGGAGAGGAGCTTTGGCTATCTAATCCAAATAAGTGCTGTGAAATTAGGAAGGTGATTCCTTTAAATGAAGTATTATCTGAGCCGATTGCTTGGATATCTGGACTTAGAAGAGAACAGTCGGAAACAAGAAAAAACACACAATATCTTAATAAAGATAATAAATTTAAGTCAATTAAAGTTTGTCCACTTATTCATTGGACATGGAAGGATGTTTGGAGATACGCCCATAAGAATTCTTTAGATTACAATATTCTTCATGATAAAGGCTATCCTAGCATTGGCTGCAGAACATGTACACAGGCAGCTATTAATATGGATGATTTACGTTCTGGAAGATGGTCAGGAAAAGGAAAAACAGAATGCGGGTTACACTTACAATAATGAGTAGAGGTACACGGGTATGATCGTTGTTCTAGCAGGTATTATGTCATTGTTTTTTGCAATGAACATTGGCGCAAGTGGTGCAGCAGCAAGTCTTGGTGTTGCATATGGATCAGGCGCTATTCCTAAAAAGAGAGTAGCTTTGCTCATATGTGCAGTTGCAATCTTACTGGGGGCAGTTATTGGCGGAAGTGAAGTAGTAAAAACAGTTGGGGAAGGGTTAATTCCAAGCAATATCCTTGATGCCAAAATCGTTTTAATCATATTATCATCAGCTGCTCTTTCCTTATTTATTGCGAATATAATGGGGATTCCCCTTTCGACAAGTGAAATTACAGTTGGTAGTGTAGTAGGAGTAGGTGTAGCTTTTAAAAGCTTATATATTGCGAATATATTATGGATTGTCTTTTTTTGGATTTTAGTTCCTATCGTTTCTTTTTTTATTGCTTTAGGGGCTGGAAAATATATAAGAAAGCTTGAAAGTCAAAATGAATGGATACGTAATCCAAGTAATGAAAAATATTTATCTATTTTCGTCATTATCGTTGGCTGCTTTGAAGCTTTCTCTGCAGGGATGAACAATGTCGCAAACTCTATTGGACCATTAGTTGGTGCAAACATGATATCTATGCAAACAGGAGTAGTTGTAGGTGGTTTTTTCATTGCAATTGGAGCCTTTTTGTTAGGCGGAAGAGTACTTCAGACCAATGGGAAGAAAATTGTCCAATTTAGCAAGCTTGAAGGAGGACTCATTTCAGGAACAGGTGCAACACTTGTTATGATTGCTTCTATATTTGGATTGCCAGTGCCATTAACACAGGTCACAAGTTCAGCAATTATTGGCATTGGAGTATCAAAGAATGGATATGGAATGCTGAAAAAGAAATTAGTGCTCAGAATATTTAAGGTATGGATTGTTTCGCCAGTCTTATCATTAGTTATTTCTTATAGTCTAATTCAAGTATTCATAAAAGCAGATATCTATAATGTACTTATAATTCTTAGTGTTTGTATTGCAACACTTGGAATTATAAGCTTGATGAAAACCATTCGAGAAGATAATAGCACTATTTATGAAGACGGTGGCGGGATTTAATAGAACGAACTGGAAAAAGGACTTTTATACCTAAAAAAACAATCAAAAACGAAAGGTGTGTTAAAAATGGCTTTAAGTCAACCACACGGTGGAAAATTAATTAATTTATACGATCCTAAATATGATGTATCTGAACTAAAGGTAGAACTAGAAATTGACACGGTTGCACTTAGTGATCTGGAGCTAATTGGAAACGGAGCATATAGCCCGCTAACCGGATTTCTATCACAAAAAGATTATGAAGCAGTTGTGGAAAATATGCACTTATCTACTGGAGAAGTGTGGAGTATTCCTATTACATTACCTATTTCACAGGAACAATCAGAATCTATTAATCTTCACGATACAGTTAAATTAGTATATCAAGGAGAAGTGTATGGTGTACTGACAGTAGAGGATATTTACATTCCAGATAAAGATAAAGAGGCAGTATCTGTTTACCGTACAGATGATTTAGCACATCCGGGTGTTAAGAAAATGTTTGACCGAGGAAATATTTATCTTGGCGGACCAATTAAACTAGTAAAGAAAGTAGATAAAACAGATTTTAGTAGTTTTTACTTAGATCCAGCAGAAACAAGAGCTGTGTTTGCGGAAAAGGGCTGGAAGACAGTAGTAGGGTTCCAAACAAGAAATCCAGTTCACCGTGCTCATGAATATATTCAAAAATCAGCGCTTGAAATTGTCGATGGTCTATTTTTAAACCCATTGGTAGGAGAAACAAAGTCTGATGATATTCCCGCAGATGTTCGTATGGAAAGCTATCAAGTCCTATTGAAAAACTACTATCCAGAAGATCGTGTTTTCTTAGCTGTATTTCCAGCTGCTATGCGCTATGCAGGCCCAAGAGAAGCGGTGTTCCATGCGATGGTAAGAAAGAACTATGGCTGTACTCATTTTATTGTAGGTCGTGATCATGCAGGAGTTGGAAGCTACTATGGAACATATGATGCACAAAGAATCTTTGCTCAATTTACCCAAGATGAGCTAGGCATTAATCTTTTATTCTTTGAACATAGTTTCTATTGTAAGAAATGTGAAAACATGGCTTCTACAAAGACTTGCCCACACGGTAGTGAACATCATGAAATTTTATCTGGTACAAAGGTTCGTGAACTTTTAAGAAACGGAGAAATTCCACCAAGTACATTTAGCCGTAAAGAAGTAGTGGAAGTGCTAATCAAAGGGTTACAAAAACAAGAAATCCATTCTTAAAGGAGAGAGAACGTTTTGAGCCAAAGTACAAATATCACATGGCATGATCATGCTGTAACAAAAAAGGATAGAAGAGAAAAAAATAAGCATCATAGCTATGTCCTATGGTTTACAGGGTTATCTGGCTCTGGAAAATCGACGGTTGCAAATGCTGTCGCCAAAAGATTATTTGACGATCAGACAAATAGCTATGTCCTAGATGGAGACAATATTCGTTTTGGAATTAATAAAGACTTAGGATTTTCTGATGAGGATCGAAAAGAAAACATCAGAAGGATTGGAGAAGTAAGTAAGCTTTTTGTAGATAGTGGGCATGTAGTACTAACTGCCTTCATTTCTCCATTTCGTGAAGATCGTGATAGGGTTAGAGCTTTATTAGAAGAAAACGAGTTTATTGAAGTATATATAAAGTGTTCTTTAGAGGCTTGTGAAGCAAGGGATCCGAAAGGCTTGTACGAGAAGGCAAGGAAAGGCATCATTAAAGATTTTACAGGGATTAGTTCTCCATATGAGGAGCCCGTTCATCCCGAAATAGTAGTGGATACAGAAAAATATTCTATTGATGAGTGTGTGGAACAAATCGTACAATATTTAAAAGAAAAAGAATATTACATCTCTTAATGTAGGGAAAAGGAGAAACCTGGGCGTGGTCTGTGGGATAACTATCCGTTCATTGGTATTTCCTTTCCCCTCTTTTCATTAACCTAAGAGAAACAACGAGAAGGGTGGATAAAATGGGGAAAGTATATCTAGTTGGTGCAGGACCAGGAGATCCAGATTTAATAACGGTAAAAGGACTAAAGTGTATCAAAAATGCAGATGTTATCTTATATGATCGCTTAGTAAATCGAGAGTTATTAGAATATGCAAGACCTAAGGCAGAACTGATTTATTGTGGCAAGCTTCCCCATCACCACGCTATGAAGCAGGAATTGATTAATCAAACACTAATTAAGCATGCCAAAAAAGGAAAGACAGTGACAAGGCTAAAAGGTGGAGATCCATTTGTATTTGGACGGGGAGGAGAAGAAGCGGAAGAATTAGCCAAAAATCAGATTCCCTTTGAAATTGTGCCAGGAATTACAGCAGGCATTGCTGCACCAAGCTATGCAGGTATTCCGGTGACGCACCGTAATTATGGATCCTCCTTTGCTTTTGTAACAGGGCATATGAAAAATGGGGAGGAAGACCATATAAAATGGGAAGCACTTTCGCAAATTGATACCCTTGCTATCTATATGGGAGTAAAAAATCTTCCATCTATTCAGTCAAAGCTGCTCTCTTTTGGAAAAAATAGCACAACCCCTGTAGCTTTAATAAATTGGGGGACAACTCTAAAGCAAAAGACGATTGTAACGGATTTGCAGCATATGATAGAAGATGCGGTAAAAGGGAAAATTGAAAATCCATGTATGATTGTCATTGGAGAGGTAGTAAAAATGCGAGAGAAAATCCAATGGTTTGAAGAAAGCTTCGGAGAGGACATGCCAAAAGAGGTGGTTTTATAGTGGAGGCAATATTATATATCTGTCATGGAAGCAGGGTAAAGGAAGCCAGTGAGCAGGCTATCTCCTTTGTAAAGAAGTGTATGGAGAGCAATGAATTTAAAGGGATACAAGAATACTCCTTTTTAGAATTGTCGGAGCCTTCCATAGAAGAGGGGTTTCGAAATTGTATTGAAAAAGGAGCCACTACTGTTTATATCATCCCTGTGTTGCTTCTCACGGCAGCACATGCTAAAAAAGATATTCCGGAAATATTAGAAAAACTTTCGATAGAATATCCCGATGTTCACATAAAATATGGCAAACCAATCGGTGTTCATCCTCAAATGGTTGAAATTGTTGCAGATAAGATTAAACGTACATCTATTTATAAGAAAACAAAGGAGGAAGTACTTGTTATTCTTGTTGGGCGTGGCAGCAGTGACCCAGATGTAAAACGGGATCTATGCAAAATCGCTTCCCTAATTGAAACGGAAGTAGACCGAATTGTTGTACAGGATTGCTATTTAACTGCTGCACAGCCTAGCTTTGAAGAAGCGCTTCAAATGGCTGACCAATCTTCCTATCGCCATGTGTTAGTTATTCCATATCTTTTGTTTACCGGAGTTTTAATGAAATCGATGGAAAAAACAATAAATAAAATAAAGAGTATCGATAAAGAATACGTCCTCGCTCCTTATTTAGGCTATGACCCATTAATAGCAGGGATATTAAAAGAGAGAATAGATGAAATGATGGTAGGTAATGAATATGATCTCATTACTAGTTGAGCTAAAAGATAGGCATTGTGTGGTAGTTGGTGGCGGCAAGATTGCCTATCGAAAGGTAATGATGCTTTTAGAGGAAGAAGCCAAGGTGACGGTAATCAGTCCTAAAGCATGCAGCGAAATAGAAGAGCTTTCAAAAGGTGAGAAAATAAAGCTGATTCAAAGAAAAGCAGTTGAAGAAGATTTTTCCCATGCTTTTCTAACCATTGCTGCAACAAATGAGGTGGAAGAAAATCGCCGTATCACGCAAAGACTTAAATCGATCAGCTTAGTAAATGATGCATCTGCCTATGAAGAGGGAAATTGTCAAATCCCAGCTAGCTTTAAAAAAGGGCGATTACATTTAAGTGTTTCTACGAATGGTGCCAGTCCAAAATTGGCTAAAAGAATGAAGGAAGTATGGCAAGAGAAGTATGATGATAACTATATTGCGTATATTGACTTTTTATATGAGGTTCGAAACCTTTTAAAGCAAAAATCACTTCCTCCTGAAGTTTCCCATGCAATCTTAGAAGAAATATTAGATAATGCCTATAAAGATTCAGGTGAATTACGACATATTTACTATAAAAAGCTCTTGAACCTCTAACCAAATGAGATGGTTTAGGGTTTTTTTTTATATGCTTTTTTGGACAGGCAGTTATATTGTTTGAAGCACTGCCCCCATTCTAGGAAGTAGACTTTACTGCGCTCTTAACATTTGATCGTTCTTCTAGTGGCTTCAAGTTTCATCCAATTATCATATTGTATCCTTGTCCCGTTTAACATATAATTTTTGTATAATGGTATTATTTTCATAACTTTTAAAAAAATCCCGACCAGTTTAAACATGGCGCTCATTTAAATTGGTAGATTAATAGGAGGATACATGAGATTTAGTACAAAGCTTTATTTTGGTTTAGGAATTATCTTTGTTTTAATTACCATTCTAATTATTGTACTTATGGGTATGCTTCGGCAGCAAAATGACAACATGCATGTACTTGTTACTGATAAGACAGAAAGAATAGATGCTGCATATATTTTAAAAAATGAAATTAATAACTTAAGTAGAGAAATCTATGAATTGTCCTCGCAATCGTCTATAGATTTAAATGATAGAACAATTAGTCAAATGGAAGAAACACGTAAGGAAATAAATAAAGCGTATAATTTCTTGATAGATCAAGACAAAAGAGAAGAAACGCAGGAATTATTAGTCCAGTTTTCAACCATCTATGATGTCTTTGAAGAAAAGGGTCAGCAAATAGTGGAAGCAGAAGACAAAAAAATGGATTCGGATTTTTGGATTAGAGAAAATGATGAAAAAAATAGGCTGTTAGAAATTGCTACCTCCTTATATTCGATACAGCTTAAAGATATGCAAGATGATCTAGAAAGTTCAAAGAAAACCTACGATATCGTTGTAGTGATGACATATATTTATATAATTGTCGGAGTTGTCAGCAGTATTGCTATTGCCATTTATTTAATAAGAGGGTTAACAAGAAACTTAAATAAAGTCACAACTGTCATGTCTGGTGTCTCTTATAAAAAGGGAATAAAATTTCCTCGATTAGAAATTGATTCAAAGGATGAAGTAGGAGAAATTGCGCGTGCTTTTAATGAAATGGTAACGACTTTAGAAAAGTATTCCAAAGATGAAATAGAAAGCAGGGCAAAAGCAGAAGAAAAAAGCTGGTTAGATTCACGTTTGGCAGAAATTACAACAGGTTTTTCAATGGTAGAAACAATGGAGGCGCTTGCTGATTATTTTATTTGTCAGATTACACCAGTAGTTGGAGCACAATATGGAATCTTTTATCAAATAAATAAACAGGAACAAGCGCACTATCTAGAAGAAATAGCTCAATATGCCTTCCATGACCAAGGAAGGTCCCCGATTATACAGCTAGGAGAAGGATTAGTAGGACAAGCAGCGAAGGAAAATAAAAGTATCAGTTTAATAGACATTCCGAAAGAATACATAAAGATTAAATCTGGTTCAGGAGAAGCAGAACCAAAACAAGTTCTTATTCATCCGATCTCCTATGAAGGAAAAGTATTAGCCATTGTGGAACTTGCCTCTTTACAATATTTTAGACCTGTTCAACAACGCTTACTTAAAGAGGTGGTGGAATATTTAGGTATATCCATTCATGGGATTATCAATCGACTGGAAGTTAAGCGATTATTAGAGGATGAGCAACGTTTAACAGAGGAGCTGCAAAGTCAATCAGAAGAGTTACAGGCTCAACAGCAGGAATTAATGGCGATTAATGAGGAGCTACAGACACAATATCGAGTTTCAGAGGAGAAGAATGCAGACCTTGAGCAAATAGGGAAAGAGTTAGAGGAAAAAGCGGAACAGTTAGTCTATAGCTCCCAATATAAATCTGAGTTTTTGGCAAATATGTCTCATGAGCTTAGAACCCCTTTAAATAGCATGCTAATTTTATCACAAATGTTAGTGGAAAAAGAAAATGAAAATTTAAATGCGAAACAAATTCAATATTTGCAGACCATTTATTTTTCTGGAAATGAATTATTAAGATTGATCAATGAAATATTGGATTTAGAAAAAATTGAGACAGGCATGATGGAAATAATAGTAGAACCAGTAAAGATGGAGGAAATTCAAAGTTGTCTGAAAAACCAATTTGCTCCTATTGCTAATAAGAAAAAACTTGATTTTTCAATAAAAATGGCGAAAGAGGTTCCCACTTTTATTGAAACAGATGCCCATCGTCTGAACCAAGTATTAAAAAATTTATTGTCAAACGCTTTTAAATTTACGGAAAAGGGAAGGGTAGAATTGTCTATTCGATTGGAGAATTCTACTAAGTTAGCTAATGCTAATGAAGGCGTAGTATCCTTCACCGTAAAGGATACTGGGATTGGAATTCCAAAGGAGAAAATGGATATAATCTTTGAGCCTTTTAAGCAGGCTGATGGAACAATTAGCAGAAGATATGGGGGGACAGGTCTGGGGTTGTCAATCTGTAAGGAAATTACTCATTTGCTAGGAGGTAGATTGGAGGCAATCAGTATGGAAGGGATGGGAAGTTCTTTTTCTATCTATTTACCTACAATGGGCCAAAAACAGAAGGATGCGGTATTACTTAATGAGAGATTGCTAAAGGAAGAGAGCTACCAACAGACTGCTGCAGCCAATGAAGAAGTGATCGATATAATCCATTCTAATGAGAATGCTAATCTGAAAGGGAAAAAGGTATTAATTATAGATGATGATATCCGTAATATTTTTTCCATCCATGCTGCATTGGAAGAGTACAATATTGATATCCTTTATGCGGAAAATGGCAGGGATGGCATAAGTCTTTTAGAAGCAAATCCAGACGTTGATCTTGTATTAATGGATATTATGATGCCTGAAATGAGCGGCTTAGAAGCTATTTCCATCATAAGAAAAAAGGAGGATTTTAAAACATTGCCCATTATTGCAATAACTGCAAAAGCGATGAAACATAATCGAGAACAATGTATAGAAGCAGGTGCATCTGATTATATTAGTAAACCAGTAAATTTGGAACAGTTATATTCGCTAATTCAAGTTTGGCTTTATAAAGAATAGAAGGACGATACTGATATTCAAGTAATGTTAGTAAATGGCTTGTTAATAGATAGGAGGCTCAAATATAATTATGCAATATTCGGCTCAATCTATAGAACAAAAGAAAAATCTATCTGCTTCAGTATCGGAACCAATCTATATTTTAATGGTAGATGACTTACAAGAAAACCTCTTAGCGTTAGAAGCAGTGTTAAACAATTCTCAGTATCATTTAGTTTTTGCAAAATCAGGGGAAGAAGCTTTAAAATTCATTTTGACATATGATTTTGCCGTTATTTTGTTAGATGTCCAAATGCCAGGGCTAAATGGGTTTGAAACAGCAAAATTGATTAAAGAACGAAAAAAGTCCCGTCATATACCTATTATTTTTATTACCGCTATCAGTCAAGATATGCAACATATTATGCAGGGATATCAAGTAGGTGCCATTGATTATATTGTAAAGCCATTTAATCCAGAAGCGTTGAAAAGCAAAGTGGCTCAGTTTGTTCAAATCTATGAAAGCCATACGAAAAGCCTCCATGAGATGAACTGGCAAACAACATCTGAATTGGAAAAAATGAATAAGGAACTAAGAATAACCAAAATGGATTTAACTAAAAATGCAGTCTTTTCTTCAATCTTACAGAAAGCATTGCAGGATACGATTGTTACTTTTGATGAAGAAGGAACAATTATTAGTGTAAATCCAAGTGTAAGAAGAATGTTTGGCTATGTAGAAGAAGATTTAATCGGTTCTTCTATTGAAGTGCTTTTACATTCGATTGAATCAGAGGTTTCTATAGAGACACCTATTACCTTTGATATGTTAGTTCCAAATTTTATTGGTAGAATGATAGAGGCAAAAGCTAAGCGAAAGAATAATATTGTTTTTCCTGTTGATCTATATATTGGGGACGCAATGGTTGAAGATTACCAACTATTTGTGTGTACGATTCGTGATATTTCCGAAAGAAAAGAGGTAGAACGCTTAAGAAAGCAACAAGTGGATCAACTAGAACATGCCGTGGAAGAAAGGACGCTAGAACTGCTATCCATGAATCATAAGCTACATAGAGAACGAGAAGAAAAATCGAAGGTAACAGATGATCTAATGCTTTCGGAAGGACGTTTTCGGCAAATATTTGAAGCAAGTCCATGCTTGATGGCAATACGCTCCATGGAAGAGCCTGCATTTATTGCTGTAAATAAAAATTGGGTAAAGAGTACAGGATATACGATGGAGGAGCTAAAGCAAGACGGCTATCATTGGAAGATTTTCAAAGATGTAAATGGAATAGAAGAGAACTTTCATGAGGAAGATTGGCAGTTCCCTTTAAAAAATCAAAGAGTCATTTTCACGATAAAGAATGGAGAACAAAAGCAGGGGTTATTATCCACCGAAATAATAACAATTAAGAATAATAATTGTGTATTAATTGTATTAAATGATATAACAGAAAGATTGGCTTTAGAAAAGGAAATGGCAAGGCTAGATCAATTAAATCTAGTCGGAGAAATGGCCGCGGGCATCGCACATGAAATTAGAAATCCAATGACAACAGTTCATGGATTCCTACAAATTGGAAAATCTAATCCATCTAATCTGTCATTAGAACATATGGAATTAATGATTGATGAATTGGATCGAGCTAATAAGATAATCAAGGAATTCCTTACGTTAGCCAAAAACAAGACAAGTGATAAGAGGCGATATTCGTTAAATAGAATTATTGAAATCATATATCCATTAATTAATGCAGAGGCCTTATTGACAGGAAAAAAGGTTAATCTTCAATTAGGAGTTTGTCCAGAACTCTATTTGGATGAGAAAGAAATACGGCAGCTTTTACTTAACCTTGCATTAAATGGATTAGAGGCAATGGAGACAGAAGGAATTCTTACAATAAGAACATTCTGTAAAGGAAAGCATCTTGTGTTGGAAATTATCGATAGCGGTAATGGGATTGATGAGGAAATATTAAAGAAGCTAGGAACGCCTTTTTTTACAACGAAGGACAATGGTACAGGACTGGGACTTGCAGTATGTTATCGAATAGCAGAACGTCATATGGCAAGAATAAATGTTCAGACAAGCGAGAAGGGCACGAAATTCTCAGTATACTTTGAAATAGAGCAAGGAAAATAGAGATTGGCTTAGTCAGCAGTCTTCTATTCTTCTTTATTGGGATGATTTTCGCTCTGTTTAGTAATAAGAAGCCTGTTTTAATAGCGAAATATTTTTAAAGGAAAATCTTGCAGAACCAGCGAACTTATAAATAAAAAATAGGAAGAAGGTGGGGATTTGTATGGTTCCACAGAGGGTTTCATTGCTAACATTAGGAGCTTTGAGATTACCAGAATTGCGTAAGTTTTATCAACTTCTAGGATGGGAGGAAACGGAAGCTAGCTCAGATGAATATGCTGTTTTTAAGACCGCTGGTGTTTTCTTAACATTGTTTCCTTTAGAGGAATTGGCGAAGGATGCTGGGGTGGAGCTTCAAAGTCCGATCGAAGGCTTTAGGGGAGTTACTTTTGCAATCAATGTAAATGCAGCAGAGGAAGTAGATAGTGTTATGGAAAAGGTGAGAATGGCAGGCGGGAAAATTCTTAGAGAGCCAAGTGATGCTTTTTGGGGCGGCAGAACCTCTTATTTCGCAGATCCAGAAAATAATCTTTGGGAAGTAGCTTGGAATCCGAGTTCCGTTTTTGATGAAAGAGGAGCAATGATTGATTTTTAAAAAGAAATGCAGAGGGCAGCAGTTTAGGATTAGCCCCTGGATGCTAGGAGTAGTTGTTAAATGGACTTGAGAAATTTAATTAACAAGAGGCTGGGCCAAAACTAAATAACTAATCTTTAAAGACGAACAATCTCTAATTTAGCTCTTAAATAAAGCTTCTCATGATGGTTATCTATGTTTTTAAATATAGTCAAGTGTAAAAACTAGGTCGTTCCATTGCGCTACAGACGCACGATGCGCCGAGGAGGAAGCTGATCCTGCGGGGTCTAAAGCGTCTCTATTTCCCGCAGGAGTCGAGCCGTCCTCTGCTCCATTTCACTTCGTTTTTAAACCTTTTCTAAAACGATAAAAACGATTATTTATGAGTATAAATTGTACAATTGTTCGTACATATTGTTAGTTAAATTGCTTACGTCCCAACCTCTTTACCTATTATTTATGCTTTACAAAGTCCATCACATAGCGAATATATTTATCATCTCTTGCCAGCCATACTCCATAATTTCTGCGTAGGAAAATTTCTCCTTGCATGAAGGTAGAAAAAGTTTGTTGGAGCTTTGTTTTTTTCTGGTTAATGGCCCACTGGTTTCTACTCACCTGATAAAGGAAGAACACTTCGTCCTGCTTGTTTTCAAATAGAGTACCAAGTGGAGAATCCTTTTTATTGTATTCATTCTTTTTCGGATCTTCACGTAGTGGTTCTAATGCAAAGGTATCTAAGCAGTAATTTTGGTAAGCCTTATCGGTTAAGTTGCAGCCAGAAGCCTTCACATGACCGCCACCTCCATAGGTGCCAGCTACTTTTGATACATCAACATGGTCATGAATTGTACGGAAACCAAGTTTTTTTCCGCCAATATTAACAATTGCTATGTAATCTAAATGAGGATATTCCTTTCCAAGCTCATTCCCTAATTCAGAATGATATTGTTCGGCATAAACCACGCCAGCATATAAACCATCAATTTCTTTTTGGACAAGTTCCCGTCTTTTGCGGCGAATATAACGGTCAATTTTTTTCTCTTCCATATCTAGTATTTGTACTTCTAACTCATCAAAAAAGAAGTGATCATTTGCCTTTAAGCGTGTTACCATTTTTTCAACGAATTCGTCAAAAGAAATAAGATAAAAAAGTGCGTTTAAACGTTGTGCTGCTAGATTATTGTTTTTTTCCCAATATAGCAATAGGTGGGATTTTGAGGTTATCTCCATCCTTTCCCCTGCTCCACACCGTACGTGCGATTTTCACCGCATACGGCGTTCCATCTTTCTTGTTAGATTAAATCATCTCTAAGTTACAAACCTTGCGATATGAGTTTAACTTGTTCAATTGGTTTGTGTTTAAGTTTAGTCCATTTTTCAATCGCTGAATTGTATTGCTATCCGTTGCATGTACTAATTTGTGTACATCAACATGAATAATTCTTAGATTTTTGTACTCATCCGTACCACCGATATCTGAAGGAATAAAATGATGGCAATGTACTAAATCGGCTTCTAAGAATTCTCCAGTAATTTCACATTTGCCCTGTACCATACTGTATCTTGAAATTCTATTGTCCATAAATTCAAGACTATATCCTACAAATTGATGTTTAGCGAGTATCGTTATTTGATACCCAATATCCGCTTGTAGTTTACTATGAATCAACTGTCTTCCCCGTTCGGTGAAAACCGTAAGATTTTGGTTAAAGTTCATAGCTGGACTGAATTTAATATCCGTTATTGGGTATAAAAACCTTCCACTGATTTTCCAAGTCTTTGCATTATTTTTACCATAGAACTTTTTATACGAAGGCGGTGCATTTGCGGTTGACACAAACTTTCCAATCGGACGAAAACGATTGTATTGCAGTCGAGATAGGTCGTAGGCAATTCTTGCAAATACTATGGATACCAACGAACTATGCTTGAAGTATCCATGAACTCCTAAAACAAAACTATTCCATTTCTGAATATTTCCTGCTGTTGGAGAGTTTCGTATTTCTAAAATTATTTCTCTGCCTCGTGCCTTTATTCTCTTGATACTTTTATCTCTGACATCACTACGAGTGACAAAACCACTTTTATGTTTAACTGCCCTAATTCGATAACCCAAGAACTCTGTCCCTTGTTTCCTAAGATTTATTACTTTGGACTTTTCAGGTGAAATATCCAAATTCAATCTATCTTTCAGATAAAGTCTAACTGCATGATACCATTTGTATGCTGTCTTAACATCTGTAGTTAAGATTTTGAAGTCATCCGCATATCTTACAAGATAACCTTGTTTGAGTTTGGTTTTCTTCAACGCATGGTTTCTGTGACTGTTAGTTGAGTAATCGAAATGTGAGGGATGGTCTTCCCATTGACTTGCTATCCACATATCTAAATCATGTAAAACTATGTTGGATAGTAGTGGTGAAAGAACTCCTCCCTGAGGAGTACCCTTTGTTGGTATTCCTACATTTCTGATTGGCGCTTTTAGAATTTTTCCAATTATCACAAGAACTCTTCTGTCTTGAATTCCCATATTCCATAATTGCTTGATGAGAACCCTATGGTTTACATTATCAAAGAATCCTTTGATGTCCATATCTACTGCATACTGCAATTTTGCAGTTTTGACTAGAAAGTTACATCTTGATATTGCATGATGTGCACTTCTTAGTGGTCTAAAACCATAACTATGTTTGAAGAATTTTGCCTCGGCAATTGGTTCTAAAATTTGCTTAATCATTTGTTGGATTAATCTATCCAACATTGTAGGTATCCCTAAAGGTCTTGTATCACCATTTTCTTTGGGAATCAAAACTCTTTTAACTGGTTTCGGCTTGTAGTTGTTTAGAGATTTACGAATTGTTCTTATAAAATCATCTTTACCGATGTTTTTATATTCTTCAATCGTGTAAGTATCCGTCCCAGGTGTCCCAGAACCCTTGTTTTTCTTGATTTTCCTGTAAGCCAGAAGGATATTTTCTTCAGATATTATTAGTTCATAAAGTCTGTTGAATTTCTTATCTTTTTGACTTTCTTTGTACAAGGTAGAGAATGTTTCCGTCATTGAATAGTATTCCCATTGACGTAAAGTCGTCTTCATTGTGGCTAATCACCAAATTCCTGTGCTTAGTTCCCACATTCCTACTCGACCGATGAAGTTCACTTTTAGATAATTTAACTAACTATATTCAGAAAGACTTGGGGCTATCCCTCCACGTTCATTACACGTTTCATTGGTACTGTGCCCCTACTCTCACAAGGATTAAACATGTTGCCATGTAACACTCCACTGATAGGTGTTTAATAAGTGTTCCTTGCTTTCTACGTTCCGATTCCTTTAGCTGTTACCATACGGACTTAGGTGGTTACTATAAGCCTGTGCACATTATAGTGTCATTGTTCACTATCCCGAATTTCGTCCCATGGGAAACCTACTTTTCGGTATTGCACGCCACAATAGTGGCAGTGGACTTTCGTACCACTTCGACATCTAGACCCTTACATTCGCAACTTCGTCAGATTCTTATGAATCATTCTCACCATATCCGTTTTATAGCCCTCCGACCTATCTGTAACCATATAATCCATTTATAGACTACTTAGGTTACATTCAGCCGACTTCACCAAGCTTCACACCCATGACTTCTATCAGAGCCATACGCATGTTGGAGTATTAAGGAAAGTGCTTCGGTTCGACATGATAAACCTCATTCCACTTTTCAAGGAATCAGTTGTTGCTAACATTGTCTTTAAGACTTGTTAGCCCCTCCATTTCCAGCTTTTTATGCTGTTATAGGAGAACGCATCGCACCCCATGTATCATATTGTCTTACTAACTCAACAAATTCTGCAATGGCTGGAGAGGGACTCATATATTCATTTTTGACAAGGTATTCATATAATAAAGAAGTGGCACTTGTTAGTGTTCCTTCATCATCTTGAACAGACACAAAGCCCCATTCAAAATCATTTAAATGAAGAGCTGTCTTATGATGGTCAATAAGTTGTACTTTTCCACCCTTTTTATAATAGTCATCTAGTCGAATCGTATTTTCTTCATTGACAGAAAGGTCGGTAATAAAGAGAAAGGTATCTTCTGTTTTTTGATCTAAGAACTTTTCTACTTCTTGGTTCAGAAAAGAAACGGAGTTATAACGAACCTCTACGTCCTCTCCGAAAGCAAGTTTTGCAATAATGCCGCAGCCGACCCCATCAAGGTCATTATGCGATAATAGTTTGTACATTTTTTTCACCCCTGCCCAATAGTATAATCTAATATGGAAAAAATAGAACAGCTAACAGCCAATTTCTTTTAGAAAAACTTCTAATGAAAAGAAAAAAGGTGTCTCAAATAGGTTTTCACCTAGCTTTGAGACAGCCTTGATATGGTTATTTCATGCCAATGTATACATTTTCGCCGTCTATTTGAATTTCTTTCATATTCTCTATTCTTTCAAAGAAAAGCTGATGAATAATAACTCCTTTATGGATAAGAAAATCATATTCTTTCATTGTTTTGATAAAAGTGGTAGACCCATCAATAAATAAATCGATTTTTTTATCAATAGGCAGATTTTTATCTTTTCGCAAATCCTGAATAGACCGAATGAGTTCCCTGATATTTCCCTCCTTTTTTAATGCTTCCGATATAGTAGTATCGAGCATCACGGTGAAATGTTTATTGGAGGCCTCTTCATAACCAGGCAAATTCGTCTTTCTTTGGAGTATTACTTCTTCTTCTGTTAAGGTAATGCTTTCTTTACTTTCTAGTTTAACAGTTAAATATCCTTTATTTAGAAAGAAATTTATTTGTTCTTCTGTAGCATTCTGTAATATATCTTTTGCACTCTTTACGTTTTTCCCTAACTTAGGTCCTGCCTTTTTAAAATCAAGCTTTAGGGAATAATGAACGTAATCATCGGCAGAATCTACCCAGTTGATGTGTTTCACATTCAGTTCATCTTTTATAATCGACTCAAACTGTAAAAATTCGATAGCTTCGTTATTGTTTGCGGACACAATCAGTAAAGTTGCTAACGGTTGTTTTGTTTTTATTTGATAACGGTGACGAAGGCTTCTCCCTAGCTCCACCACTTCTTTCACTTTTTCCATTTGCTCCTCTAATTGCTTATCTCTCCATTTTGAAATAGTAGAAGGAAAGCTAGTTAAGTGGACACTTTTCCCTGTTAAAGCAAGATGAATGCTTTCAGAAGTAAAAGGAATAAATGGAGCCAATAATTGTGATAAACGAATTAATACTGTATAAAGGGTTTGAAAAGCAGAAACTTTATCTTCTGGCATTCCTGCTATCCAAAATCGTTCTCGATTTCTGCGAATATACCAATTGCTCACGTCATCCATTAATTCCCCGATTTTTCTGGCTGCATTTGTAAGCTGATAATTTTCCATCTCGTTTTTTACCACAACCGTTGTTGTCGTTAATCGAGAGAGAATCCAACGGTCCATGATAGGAATGTTTTTGATCTTTGGCAATTTCGGATCAAAGTGATCAATTTCTGCGTATAAAGAGTAGAAATGAAATAAACTTAAGAATGTATCAATCATTTTTGATTTTGCTTCTTGGACATTTTTTTCTGAGAATCTTTTTTGGTTCCATGGAGCGCTATCTGCAACAAGCGCCCATCGCAGAGCGTCTGCACCATATGTTTGGATAAGCTCAATCGGATTTAGTGCATTCCCCTTACTTTTGGACATTTTTTGTCCGAGTTCATCTAATACATGCCCTGTGGCAAGAACATTTTTATAGGGAACTTCTCCCGAATAAAGGACAGAAACTGCTAAAAGAGAATAAAACCATCCTCTTGTTTGATCAATGCCTTCTACAACAACATCTGCTGGAAACTGTTTTTGAAACAGTTCGCTATTTTCAAATGGGGTATGATATTGGGCAAAGGGCATGGAGCCACTATCGAACCATACATCAATTACCTCAGGTGTCCGGTACATATCTCCACTGCAGGATGGACAAGTAAAGACAAGTTCATCTACATATGGTTTGTGCAATTCCACATCATCAATCGGAGTTTTGTTATAGTTTTTTACCTCAGAAATGCTTTTGGGAGCAATCTCCTTTTGACAGGATGTGCATTGCCAAACATTTAAGGGAGTTCCCCAATATCGATTACGACTAATATTCCAATCAACTAAACCATCGAGGAAATTTCCAAATCGACCATTCTTTATATGCTCAGGGTACCAAGTTACTTCTTGGTTTTTGGCAACCAACCTTTCCTTTGCAGCAGTTGTTTTAATAAACCAGCTTTCTGTGGCATAATACAAAAGCGGTGTGTCGCAGCGCCAGCAATGCGGGTAAGAATGTTCATATTTCTCTTTATGGAATAACAATCCTTTTTGATGGAGTAGCTTGATTATCTCTACATCAACCTTCCCGTCTTTTACAAAGGAACCGGCTAATGGTGTAATGCTTTCCTTGTACCTTCCCCTTTCATCCACTACATGGACAAAAGAAAGATTGTTTGTCTGCACAAGACGATAGTCATCCTCACCGTACGCTGGAGCGATATGGACAATTCCTGTTCCGCTATCGTTTGTGACGAAATTACCATGATGAATGGTGTGCCCTTTTTCCACTTGAACGTATGAAAATGGTGCTGTATAGGAAAGTCCTACTAATGTTGATCCCTTCAAAGTTTCAAGGACTTCCCCTTCTAAGCCGATTACCGGCTGTAATCTATCTTTTGCAACGATGAATATTTCCTCTCCTACTTTTACTCTAACATAGTCTAAATCTTTGTGAACCGCTAAGGCGACATTTGCTGGCAATGTCCAAGGAGTCGTTGTCCAACCGAGTATATATTCGTTTTCTTTTGTGGCAAGCTTAAATTTAACTGTTGCACTCAAGTCTTTTACATCTTTATAGCCTTGTGCGACCTCATGTGAGCTCAAGGAGGTTTGGCAGCTTGGGCAGTATGGTGAAACGCGATGCCCTTTATATAACCAGCCTTTTTCGTGAATAGTACCAAGGATATTCCAAACCGATTCGATGTATTCATTACTCATGGTCATGTAGGGATGATCCATATCAACCCAATATCCTAATTCCTCTGTAAAGGTTCGCCATTGTTTTTCATAGGAAAATACACTATCTTTACATTTTTCAATAAAAGGAATAATGCCATAGTTCTCAATTTCTTGTTTTCCAGAAATACCTAGCGCCTTTTCGACCCCTAATTCAACAGGAAGTCCATGTGTATCCCAGCCTGCTTTACGAATGACTTGTTTGCCGTTCATTGTTTGAAATCTTGCGATGATGTCTTTGATGGTTCTTCCAAGTGCATGACCGACGTGTGGGAGGCCGTTGGCAGTTGGTGGTCCTTCGTAAAAAACAAAGGTGTCATTGTTATTGCGCTGTTCGATTGACTTTGGAAAAATTTGTTCTTCCTCCCAATAGGCCAGGATTCTTTTTTCACGAGCTCTGTCTGTTTCTTTTTGTACTTCCATCTATATCCCTCCATCTATTTAATAAACATTCCAGTATAGAAAGATATTTTTAGGAAAAAAAAAAACACCCGTCCCTTTAGTAAGGGACGAGTGTATTATCATAACCCGCGTTACCACCCAAATTCTGTTTGACAAAAAACAAACAGCGCTTAGTCAACGTACTATCATACGTGTTCCTTTTAACGGTGGAAATCCGTCAAGACTTACTAGTTGTTCAGCCTTGCATCTCAGAGATGATTTTTTCGTTTCGGTTACCTTACTGGCTTTCACCATACCCAGCTCGCTAAAAGGGATATCAAAACGTACTTTTTCTCTTCATTGATTTCTATGAATTGGAATGTTTTGTATAGGATAGCACTTTTAATGGAGAATTTCAAGGGACATTTGCCTATATCAAGCAAAGGAGGAAAGCCGGATAAATAGGATTTTTTAGCCACAAAACTGTCATAGTATCCCGATTGGTATTTTGTTAGAATGGTAGGTAGTGATTATTAGGTTTGAAAGGAAGTAGAGAGATGAAAAAAGTATTGAATATAGCCTTCTTTTATACAATTTTAGGTTTAGTTAGTGGCGTTTACTATAGAGAGTTTACGAAAATGAGAGATTTCACAGGGGAAACGCAGCTCTCTGTTGTTCATACTCACTCGTTTGCTTTAGGAATGATGATCATGCTAATCGTCTATTTATTCTGTTATACGATGAAAATACATACACTTAAAAATTTTGATTTGTTCTTTTATTTTTATAATATTGGTTTACTATCAACGATTACATTAATGGTGATAAGAGGAACTCTGCAAGTGCTTGAATTTGATTTATCCAGCGGTTTAGATTCTGCCATCTCTGGAATTGCCGGATTAGGGCATATTTCTATAACTATTGGTTTAGTGATTTTTTTCCTTCTTTTGAGAAAGAATCATAGCGAGAATATTCGAACGAAATAGGAAAAAATGTTTTTCCGAAGTTTATAAGAATGATAAATTTGCTTCGGAAAAAACATTCTAGATTCATGATCAACTATGCGCCTCCTTGTTTATATAATGGGAAAGAGCCAATAAAGGAAAAATCTTATTATAACTATGATAATAAATGTAGAATTGTTTCGGTAACCCAATACCTGTAGGATAAGTAATGGCGCGTTCCTCTTTCTTTTCGTCTAGTAAGTAACGAATTCCCCTTTTCACTTCTTTGCTTGCTCCTTCTCCTGCCGCAATTAAGGCATCAACAGCCCAAGCTGTTTGTGATTCCGTGCTAAATGGTAGAGGAACATAGATGGAAGTTTCACAGCTCCTACAAGATTCTCCCCATCCTCCATTGGAGTGTTGGATTTTTTTCAGCCAACCAATTGCTTTTTGGATTGCTGGGTGATTTGGTTTCATGCCAACTGCTGTTAACCCTGTAAGTGCTGCCCAAGTCCCGTAAATATAACAAACACCCCATCTGCCATACCAAGAGCCGTTTTTTTCCTGATTATTGATTAACCAGCTGACGGCCTGCTTTATATGAGGATGTGTGTCGTTAAGATGAGCAAAGTTTCCAAAGTATTCTAATACTCTTCCAGTTAAATCAGCGGTAGAAGGATCCACGGCAGCATCCTTTGCATTATCGATTGGAACCATCTTGAGAATGTCCCAATCGGTATTCTTTTCGAACGCTGCCCACCCTCCATCTTTATTTTGCATGGATAATAAATAGTTTGTGCCTTTTTGCCAAGCGTAATGAACCGTTTTGTTTGATGAGGCGGTTGCGGTTAAGGCCCGTAAAACGGCAGAGGTATCATCATTGTCAGGATTATTCGTATTAATATCAGAAAAGCCCCATCCTCCTGGTTCCGAATTTGGGTTATGAACCTGCCAATCTCCTTTTTTTGTATGTTGTTTTGCTAGCAAATAATTAGTTGCTTTTATTATTGGAGTAGATTCAGTAGGTATTCCAGCTTGTTGTAATGTATAGCTGATTAAGCCTGTGTCCCAAACCGTGCTGGTGGAGTTCTCTAGGTGACTTTGCTTACCTTTTTTATCGATAAGGGATGTGAGTCCAGCAATTGCTTTTTGAATTACTGGAGAATTTTTTTTATAGCCAAGGGCAAGTAATGCATAGATCATAAAGAAAGTTGCACTCGCATAACTGTAAAGTGTCCCATCCTCTTCTAATCGATCTAGCATGTATTTTTCTGCAGATTGAAAGCCTAAGTGATGAAGATAGGCTGGAAACTTTCCGATTCGTTTCATTTCTTTCCAAAGAAATGTAAGGGGATTTCGCTCTTCTTCTAGGTGATCAAAGGATGGATAAAGAGCTATATCTCTTACAAATAGGTCATCTAGCGGTGGCTTGGTTTTTGTTTGGATTGTGAATTTTTTATTGGCTGCTATTAACATCGGAATGAAGTGAATCCGAGCATAGGCACTAAATTGGTAGAAATTGAAAGGCTGAAAGGTTGGCAAGAGTAAAAATGTCATTGGAATGTAGATCATATGGGACCAAGGGTAGAGACCATTCACGGATAGCATCCATTTTATCATAAAATGAGCCTTCGCTAGGCCGCCGTGTTTTAAAATAAATGCTTTTGCTTTCTGCATTTGTGTGTCTTCCTTTGCATAAAGGCCAGAATATAATAGGGCAGTGTAAGCAATTATGGTAGCAGAGAGATGGCCGTTTGGTTCATCGCTATATGCTTTCCAATAGCCTTCTTTATGCTGGGCGTTACGCAGTGTTTTGGCTAAAAGGTGGATGTTTTCTTCTTCTGTGTGAATGTTTAATGCTCGAATGGTGATGATATAAAAAGCATCTGTCATTAAGCTTCCTTGAAACCGGAAATGAAAAGAACCGTCTGACTTTTGTAGCTCGACAAGCTCTTTTATGCGTTTTTGTTGCTCTTTTTCAACAGAGTGGAGAAATGTATTCAATATAATCACCTCAAATGTAACATCGTATTAGTAAACTTTATGCTTCTTAAGGAAAGTCATATTCAGAAATATTTATATTTTCTTTTTTTAGTAGTTGAAATTAGGGGGAGAGAGGTCTATAATGAACATAATTTAATGGAGCGAACATGTTGATCAGAAGGAGTACCCTAAGAACCTTTTTCGAAAGAGAGCAGTCGGTAGCTGAAAAGATTGTGCAAAAGCCTTAGGAGAAGACATCTGTGAGTGTTACTTTGAACGTATTATGCTAGTAGAGGTAACCGGTTATCACCGTTATGATACAAGTGGTTTCTGTATGAAACAATTTGGGTGGTACCGCGGATAATCCGTCCCTTTTATAGGGGCGGATTTTTTTATGTTTTTTTTAGACGAATATTTAGTGTCTAGCCCTGGGCACCCAGGGGCTGATGGGCTTTTCTAATAAGGAGGTGAGTGCCGTGGACGATGATGATGATAACGATATGAATCAAAATTTTACTAACTTTAGGAGGAACAGTTATATGGAATCTTCAAAAAGGGTGCTCATTTCTGAGTGTAATATGCTTATTGGTAAAGAGGTTGTTTTAAAGGGCTGGGTGAAAAAGATTCGCCAGCTAGGAAAAGTAGGCTTCTTGTTATTGAGAGACCGCACTGGGTTGCTGCAATGTGTATTAGAGCAAGAGCAGAATCAGGTGAAAATAGAGACAGAGAGTGTTGTTCAAGTTACCGGAATTCTTGTAAAAACAGATAAAACAGCAAATGGAGTGGAACTTCAAGTTAGTGAAATCCTCGTACTAGCTGAAGCTGATTTATTGCCATTTGAAATTAATAAGAAAAAACTGAATGTCGGCTTAGATCATTTACTGAATCATCGAGTTCTATCCTTAAGACATGAACAAATAAACGCAATATTTACGATTCAATCCGTGTTCGTGAAAGGTTTTACAGATTTTCTCATGCAAGAAGGGTTTACCAGAATTTTCACTCCAAAAATAGTTTCACAAGGAGCAGAAGGCGGGGCAAATGTTTTTACCTTTAACTATTTTGATAAAAGTGCCTATTTAGCACAATCCCCTCAATTTTATAAACAAATGATGGTAGGAGCGGGCTTTGAAAGGGTGTTTGAAATTGCCCCTGTATATAGGGCGGAAGAGCATAATTCATCTAGACATTTAAATGAATATATTTCGTTAGATGTAGAAATGGGATTTATTGAAAATGTGGAGGAAGTAATGGAGATGGAGAAGCGAGTTCTTCAATATGTTTTCCAATATGTGAAGGAGCGTTGTCAGAAGCAGCTGGACGTTCTTCAGGTCGACATACCAGTGTTGAACGAAATCCCTAAAATGACATTAGCAGAAGCACAGGCTATATTAAAAGAGACATATCAAAAGGACTCTCCAGAAGGAGATTTAAATACAGAAGGGGAAAAATGCATCGGAAACTATGTTAAGGATAAATATGGAAGTGATTTTGTGTTTATAACAAACTATCCGAGAGCAACAAGACCGATGTATACCATGCCAAATAAGGAAAATCCTGAGCTGACAGATTCTTTTGACCTTTTATATAAAGGAAGTGAAATTACCTCTGGCGGGCAAAGGATTCATCGTAAAGGAGAGCTAATAGCTTCTTTTAGAGAAAAGGGACTAAATCCGAATGAATTTAAGGCATATATCGATTCTTTTGCATATGCTATTCCACCGCATGGAGGATTTGGAATTGGTTTAGAACGGATTATAATGAAGTTCCTAAACCTTGGTAATATTCGCGAAGCAAGCGCATTTCCGAGAGATTGTGATAGGCTTATTCCATAAAAGGGTTATTTAAGTCTAGTACCCATAAATAAAAACTAGCCCCTTACTCGTAAATTCGTAGGTTAATTTGGAAAAATGTTTTCTAGAAAACATAACCAAAGCAGAGCTACATTTACGAAAGGAGCTAGTTTTATTATAATATCCCGAATTTGATTGATTGAAACATAAAAAGGAGCATATTTTTATAAAATTTTAATTATATGGGTTTCTTTTCTATCTAGAAAAGGTATAGGACAAGGAGATAGATTATACATAGTTGGAGGGGGAAACATATGATAGAGGATCTAGAATTAGTACTTGATGCAAAAGCTGTGCTTGGAGAAGGACCATGCTGGGATTTTAGAAACAATATTTTATATTGGGTAGATATTGAAGGAAAAAAAGTACATATGTATAACCATATTTCTGGTGAGCACAAACAGGTTCAACTAGAACGTGAAGTATCGGCTGTTATCCCTTGTATAACAAAAGATACAGAATTTATTGTTACATTAGATAATGGCTTTCATCTTTTAAATATAGAAACAGAGCAACTAAAGTTTATTGGCGATCCAGAGCGAGATTTAAAACAGAATCGTTTTAATGATGGGAAATGTGATGCTTATGGTCGTTTATGGGCAGGTACAATGTGCAGAGATGGAAAGACGAAAGATGCAGCACTATACTGTCTTGATAATGAAGGAAAATGGACGGAAAAAATAAGTCATTTGAGTATTTCGAACGGCATGGCATGGACTAGTGATAATGAATACTTATACCATATTGATACACCTGCTCAAACAGTAACACGTTATGAATATGATTTGGAAACAGGAAAATTAGGAAAAGCAAAGCAGATTATTGATTTTTCAGAGGAAGAAGGATTCCCAGATGGTATGACAATTGATAGCGAAGGAATGCTATGGATTGCTCATTATGGTGGAGGAAGAGTGTCTAGATGGAATCCAGAGAGTGGGGAAAAATTAAGTGAAATATGCTTGCCAGTACCGAATGTGACTTCTTGTACATTTGGAGGGGAAAAATTAAATGAGTTATATATAACGACAGCGAGATCTGGTTTGGATGATGAAGAATTAAAAAAGTATCCACAATCAGGAGGGTTATATAAAATCAAGCTACATATTCAAGGGGTAAAAACGTATTTATATCAAAACTAATTCGTAGATATTGGCTATAAAAAAGAGCTAATCAAACAGGATAATCATTTGATTAGCTCTTTTTTTATTTAACAACTAAAACCGGACATTTTACTCGTTTGATTACTTTATGACTAACACTTCCCAATACCATTTCTTGCAAGGAATTTAATCCGCGACTGCCAATGACAAGTAAGTCAAAGCTATTTTGATTTGCATACTCGACAATTGTAGGACCCGGCTCTCCATGAAGAAATAGTAGATTATAAGCGATATTATTGGATTGTAAGTATTCTTCCATTGATACGAATTTTTTCCGCCTAGTAAGTTCTAAATCAGCCTTCCCTTGAGCGTGCAATACATCATATTTCGATTGAGTGATATCTAGGACATGAACAACTGTAATTACAGCATTCTTCTGAAGGGAAGCTAATTTCACTGCTTCTGTTGTTGCTCTTAACGAGTTTTTTGAACCGTCAATTGCTAAAAGAATAGTAGAATACATGATTTACGCTCCTTTTGAGTTAGTGATCAGATAATTTCGCATTTTGTTTGGGAAATACAGCAAGTTTATCTACAATCTTTTTACTTGCAGAATCTAAGCCAGTAATGGTAACTGTATTTTGATTTTCCTTCAGCTTTAACGCAATTTTATCAATGGCACCGACTGCAGAATCATCCCATACATGAGAATTAGTAAAATCAATGGAAATTTGTTTGTTTTTAATCGTTGTATCAAATGCTTGAACAAAGCTATCAACAGAAGCAAAAAATAGTTGTCCTTCCACTGCATAGTTGTAGCCTTGCGATGTTTCCTGTTTATGCATCTTCACATGGGAAATCTTCGCAGCAAATAAGACAGCACTTAAAATAACTCCAGCAATTACCCCTATGGATAAATTATCGGTTGCGACAACAATTATCACGGTTACGAGCATAACGATTGCATCTCCTTTTGGAGCAGTAACTAAGTACTTGAAGGAAGACCAGTCAAAGGTGCCGATACACACCATAATCATGATGCCAACTAGGACTGGCATAGGAATTTGTACAACAAGACTTCCTAATACCATTATCAAAAACATAAGAAAAACACCTGCAACAAATGTAGAGAGTCTTCCTCTCCCACCTGATTTCACATTGATAACAGATTGACCAATCATCGCACAGCCAGCCATTCCGCCAAAAAATCCTGTAACAATATTAGCTATTCCCTGTCCCCTTGCTTCTCTGTTTTTATTGCTGTCTGTATCTGTTGCATCATCAACGATAGAAGCAGTTAATAAGGATTCCAATAAACCAACAATTGATAAAGCTAGCGCATATGGGAAAATAATTGCTAACGTCTCAAAGGAAAACGGTACATTTGGAATAAAGAAAGATGGCAATGATTGCGTAATTTTTCCCAAATCACCAACAGTAGCTACATTTACATTTCCAAAAATAGCAACAACGGTTAAAATAATAATAGCAATTAGTGGTGCTGGAATGACTTTTAAAAATCGCGGCAAGATATACACAATTAATAACGTGATGATTACAAATAAATAAGTAATGTTTGTGACGTTAATAAGATGTGGCACTTGAGCCATAAAAATTAAGATCGCTAAAGCATTAACAAATCCAATCATCACTGCTCTCGGGATAAACTTCATGAGCTTCGCAATTTTTAATACGCCGAAAATAATCTGAATTATCCCTGTAAGGATTGTAGCAGCAAATAAATATTCTAATCCGTAATCTCTAACTAATGGCCCCATTAATAATGCCATTGCTCCTGTTGCTGCTGAAATCATACCAGGTCTTCCACCTGTAAACGAAATAACCACAGCCATAGTAAAAGAGGCATACAATCCAATCATCGGATCTACCCCGGCAATGATAGAAAATGCAATCGCCTCTGGTATTAATGCAAGAGCAACGACCATTCCTGATAAAATATCCCCACGGATATTTGAAAACCATTCCTTTTTTATTTTTTCAATCAAATGATTCACCTCAATATCTTTCTGCTTGATACAAAGAAGTCTACCATGTTTTTTCCCAAAAAGGAATATATTTTGGGAAAGTTTTTACAAGCAGAGAATTTCTATCTATAATAATGAGAAGAGATAATGTTGGAGGCAATTAAGATGAAATATGGTTATATGCGACCTACCATTGCAGATACTAGCTGCGAGCAGCAGTTAAAAATACTGAAACCTATATGTGAGCAAATGTATCAAGAAGAACATGATTCGGCAAAAAATAGATCAAAGCTATCGGAAGTAATAGCCTCTCTATTAAAGGGAGACAAAATTGTTGTAGCGCAGTTATTTACCATTGCAGACTCGAGTAGGCATCTGATGGAGTTATTAGAAATACTTGAAGACAAAGGTGCTTATTTACAATCAATAAAGGAAGATATTGATACAGAAAGAAAAAAGGAGTATTCGTTGTCTGAAATGCTATCTCATTTAATTGAATTCCAGAATGAGATTATTCGGGAAAGAACAAAAAAAGGCATGGAATACGCGAGACAGCATGGGAAAGCAAGTGGAAGACCGAGAAAAGCTGATGAAAATGTAAAAAAAGCAATGGAGATGTATCAGTCGAAAAAATATACATTAAAAGAAATAAAAGAAGAAACAGGAATTAGTAAATCTACATTATATAGGTATTTAGAGCATTAATGGGGGATTTCATTTTTAAAGAGTGACAGGAAGAAGCGGAGTTTATCAAAGGAACGAAAGCAAGAAATAAGTCGTTCATCCGTGGAATGAACGACCAAGTCGAAGTGAAAACGAGTTTTTTAGTTTGTCTTAAGTAACTGTTTTACGATTCTACCTAAAGAATTTTCCTCCATAAAAGGAGCTAGCTTTGCTAGTGATTGAGGAGATAGCCTATCAGCATCCATATTGGATAATAATTGATCAATAGCATCCTCTTCTAAAAAAGGAGCAAGTTCAATCAGCTGTTCTAATTCTATTTCTCCATCAACTGCTTTATCCACTAGTTCATTAAAGGATGCTTCTCCTATAAAAGGAGCCATTTTTTGTATGAAAGACCATTCCGCCTTACTTGATGCGATTGAAACTAAGTGTTCAATCGTATCTTCTTCTAAAAAGGGAGCCAAGCCAATTATATGTTCCTCATTAAACATGTCGTCTATTCCTTGCAAGACAAGATTATTTAAAGCTGTATCACTAATAAAAGGAGCCATATTTGTGATGAACTGCCAAGTTAATTGCCCATTTTGCACTTTCCATATTAAGCTGCCTATATATTCTTCATCTAAGAAGGGTGCAAGCTGCACTAATTCTATAGGTTCAATCGATTCGCTAATGACTTGATTGGCGATTGAGTGTAAGGTGCTAGAAGATAAAAAAGGGGCAATTCGTTGAACAATCTTCCAATCAATAGTTCCTTTTGTTGCTTGTATGACGATTTCATCTAATGCTTCTGTTGACAGAAAAGGAGCTAGATGAACAATTGTGTCTAAATCCCAAGCCGTTGTATCCATTTTTTCAGATACTTTACTTAGTTGACTAGTTTTAATAAGAGGGGCGATATCAATAAGCTCCTTTACGTCGGCGGCTCCTGAATTAATTAAATCCGCAACTTCCTCGGTTTGGTCGGCTGATAAATGTTCAACCATTTTCCCGATTTGCTTGGAAGGTTTTGGCTGTTTAATCCCAGCGTTCATTAAGAGATCAATAGAAACCTCCAATTCATTCGCAATAATGGGAATGGTCATAATATCAGGAAGGGATTCTCCTCTTTCCCATTTCGATACTGCTTGGTGACTGACATTTAATTTATCCGCTAATTCAACTTGCGTAAGATCCTTTTCTTTTCTTAATTTTGATATATAAGCACCAATTTTTCGTGAATCAACCATACTTGTCATCTCCTCTACTTTTCCAGTGCGCACTGTCTAATTCGATACTAGCATACTTGCCAAAACATGCCTATCAACGGCTAGTTGAATAGCTTAAAAATAGTGATTCTACTGGTGGTAGACTTGTTTTTGCATGATGGTTTCTAGGGGAAAGCAATACAACATTAGAACATAAAAAAGAGGCTGGGACAAAACTAAATACCTAATCTTTAAAGACGAACAATCTCTAATTTAGAACTTAAATAAAGCTACTTTTTCAAGATGGTTCTCTATGTTTTTAAATATAGTTAAGTGTAAAAACTAAGTCGTTCCATTGCGCTACAGACGCACGATGCGCCGGGGAGGAAGCTGAGCCTCCTCACTGCGAGGCCACTGAAAAAGTATATTACCTGGTGAATCATTAGTTAGCAAACCATTCTAACTTAGTGTAGGTTTTTGTTTTCCGAGGCTTACCGCACGACTCACCGGGGCGAGCGCCGAGCCGCTTCACAGCTCACGCTCCTGCAGGGTCTCGGACTTTCTCGCATCTCCCGTAGGAGTCGAGCGTCCTCCGCTCCATTTCACTTTGTTTTAAAACCTTGTTCTAAAACGAAAAACGAACAATTATGCATGTTAATCGCATAATTGTTCGACTTTGTTGCTAACTGAAATGTTTATGTCCCAGCCTCCTATTATAATCTTACACTAATACGCCTTCTTTATATTCTTTTGTTAATGTTGGCCAGAATTCTTTATTTGCTTCAATTAAATCATCAAGAACTGCTTTCGCTACTTTAGCAGAAGGTAAGGTTTTATTTAATGTGAATGCTTGTAATGCTTTTTCATAAGAACCTTCCACAATGGCTTGCACTAAAATTTTCTCCGATGCTAATTGTTGGTCAATCATTGCTTTGTAGAAGTAAGGAATGTCTCCAACAAATTCAGGTTTAGGACCATCACTTGTAATAAGCGCAGGCACTTCAATCATCGCATCATTTGGCAAGTTTGGAATTGTTCCATTGTTTTCTACCATTACTAAATATCTTTTTCCGAGGTTTTGAGCAAGAGATACTGTTACATCTACAATAAATGTTCCGTGTACACCAACTGCAAAGGAATCTTCTAAAATACCAGTCTCTTCATATTTATCTACTGTTTCAAACAATGTTTTTTCACGGCCATCCATTACTTCGTTCGCACGAGTGTATTCCTTATTTGAAGTTTCCACAATATGATCTGGGAACAGATAGTATTGTAAATATGGATTCGGCAGATATTCTGGAAAATGATCCATGATTAGTTTAATATTCTTAAAGGTTTTAATCCAGGAAGAATCTGCATGACGATAGTCAATTTTTGAAACATCTTCTGTTAGTAATCCATGTTTATATACATGCTCACGAATTTCTGGCAATCTTTCTACCCCATCAACTTTAATGCTTGTAAACCAGCCAAAGTGATTTAAACCAAAGTAGTCAACATCTAATTCTTCTCTTTCTACTCCGAGGATTGCTGCAATATTACGCATTGTTGCAACAGGCATATCACAAATGTTTAAGACTCTTGAATTTGGTCGAAGCTTACGAACACCTTCTGCCACAATGGATGCTGGATTGGAGTAGTTTACAATCCATGCTGTTTCTTTAGCATATTTTTCTACATAATCGATCAGCTTAATCATTGGAGAGATAGTTCTCAGTCCGTAAGCCAATCCGCCAGGTCCACATGTTTCTTGCCCAACTACATGATGGGAAAGGGGAATTTTCTCATCGAGTTCACGCATTGCATATTTTCCAACTCTCATTTGGGCAAATACAAAGTCTACATCTTCAAAGGCTGTTTGTGGATCTGTTGTATCAATGACTTTAATTTTATCTGTATATTCTTCAATGACGGCCTTTGCAGCTACGACTACTTTAGACTGTCTTTCTCCGTCAATATCGTAGAAGCGAATTTCAGAAAGTGGTAGATCTTCTAATCGGTCCATTAAGCTACGAATAATTCCTGGAGTGTATGTGCTTCCCCCGCCTGCAACTGCTAATTTATATGTTTTCATCTTAAATTCCTCCTAATTGTTGGTCTACTTGATCTCGAACAGATTTAACATTTAAACCATATACGACTTGGACATTATTTCCTGATTTGATAATTCCTTTGGATCCTGTTTGTTTTAATATCAGTTCATCTACTGCATTTGGATCTTTTAAAATTAGGCGTAATCTTGTATAGCAATTATCAACATTTTCAATGTTTGCTTTTCCGCCCAATGCATCGACAATAGTTGCCCCTAAAGCTGATGGCGAATCATTTGTCGTTCCACCAGATACAGCTGCCTCTGCATTAGCTAATTCATTTGTTTCAGCTGCTATCATATCTTCTTCACGACCTGGTGTTTTTAAATTAAATTTAAGAATTAAGAAGCGGAAAAGGATAAAATAGATAACTGCCATTAGTAATCCTACTAAGATAAACATTGGCCAGTTGGACTTTGTTGTTCCAAGCGGTAAATTATATAGTAAGAAATCAATAAATCCATTTGCGCCAATTGCATGTACATGAAAGATACTTAAGAGCATCATACCCACACCAGAAAGAACAGCATGTAGGACAAACAAGATTGGTGCGGTGAAAAGGAAAGCAAATTCTAAAGGCTCTGTTACTCCTAGTAAGAAGGAGGTAAAGGCTGCAGGAAGAAGAATTGCTTTTGCGATTGTTTTTTTCTTTTTATCTGCAGTTACATACATTGCTAGTGCTGCTCCCATAAGTCCAAACATTTTGCTTAAACCGCGAGCATCCCAGTTCACTGTACTGCTTAATACTTTAATGCTTGAGTCTGCCATTTCGGCAAAATAGATATTTCGGGCGCCATAAATAATTTCATTTCCGATATTTGCAACTCCACCTAATTCTGTGTAAAGAAATGGAGTATACACTAAGTGATGTAATCCAGTTGGGATGAGAATTCTTTCTAAGAATCCATAAATAAGTAATCCAACTACTCCTAAATTTTTAATGCCGCTGGCTACAGCTGTAATACCATCTTGTACGAATGGCCAAAATTCTGCGGCAAGTGCTCCTAAAATCATCGCACTAGGAATGGCTAAAATAGCTACAAAGCGATGTCCTGAGTATATAGCCATAACACCTTTGAATTCCGTGTCGCAGTATTTATTGTGCAAAATTCCAACTAGAGCACCTAGAAGAATTCCAGAAAAAACACCCATTTCCAATACTTGAACATTTAATACCATTGCTTGACCAGATAATTGCATTTGCTCTGGTGCTACTAAGCTACCAGTTAAACTTAATATTTGATGCATTGCATTTATGAAAATAACGAAGGTAACTAAGCCAGTTAAGGCAGCATATCCTTTATCTTTTTTAGCTAAGCCAATCGGAATACCGACAGCGAAGATTAAAGCTAGGTTTTGCAAAATCGATACAGCGGAGGAAGATATAAATTTCCCTGTATTTTGAATTAATGGATTTTCTAAAATCGGAATATATTGTGCTAAGTTTCCGTTTCCGAAAACATTTCCAAATGCGATAAATAGACCGATAATCGGTAGAATGAGAATTGGTGCAAATAAAGATTTTCCGAAGAGCTGAAGACCATTTACTACCTTTTTCATCTATAAAACCTCCCTTTGTTGGTAAGCGTTGTCATATCTTTTTAATAACCAAAGTATATAATTGAACAGGTAAATTTGAAAGGGTTTGCAAGGATTGTGTACAATGTCTTTCAATCCTGTAACATGTTACAAGGCTTAAGTGAAAGAAAGAGGATGTTCGATAGCATCCTCTTTCAACAGTGTATATAAAAAAAGTATTAATATTCTTTAACAATCCCTCTTTTAATCGCTACGATTAAAAGTAAATCAATGAGCATAAACATATTGGATTCAAAAGAGGTAACTTCGAATTCTTGTTGAGACTCAATGGTAGGATCGAGGACGGTAAAGACAATATCAGCAATTTTGGCGGTAGAGCTTTTATTGTTTCCGGTAAAAAGGATTGTTTTTACGCCTTTATCCTTTGCGATTTGCACTTTCTCTAGTACTTTAGCTGTTTCACCTGAGCGAGAAAAAGCAATGAGCAATTTGTATTTTTGAATATTATTGAGAAAAATCGCTCTACTGTCGCTTGTTGTTGAATTGGAAACATAATAACCAAAGAGCTCTAGTTTTTTTGCAAAATAGCTAGAAAAAAGCGTAGAAAAGCCTGCACCATAAAAGTAAATCATTTTATTTTCATTAATTTGCGCAAGAAATAGTTCGATGCTTGTTTCATCAAGGGAATCGATTGTTTGTTTATAATTTTGCTTAAAGGAAGAAACAGCATCTATCAATGGTTGATGAATACTATCTACATATTCTACTTCTTGATCAAGCATTTTTGTTACTTTTAAATTTAGGTTGTAAATAAATTCACTATAGCCACTAAAACCAAGTTTTTTACAGAGGCGGATAATGGTTGCTGTGGATACAAATAGATCATTTGCAGCTGCTCGAATGCTTAATGTTTCTCCTGCTAATTTCTTCTGGATAAGGAAATAGGTGATCTCTTTCTCTGCTTCTGTTAAGTTTTTATCATTTGCATAATCAAGAAACAGCATATCTATATTTTTCAAACCTCTCATCATTCCTTGTTCGTATTTTCGGCCTATATGTATCTCTTATTATAATGAATATATAGGGTATTATGTTTTACTTTTTTGCTGTGGTAAGCATAATTTAAAAAAGGATGCCAATACTACTAAACACAATGTAAATTCTGGAGGTTTTACTTCGTGTCTCAATCAAATATAAAGCTAACATCCTCAGAAATAGCTTCCCTGTGGACATCTTATATGAATAATTGTATGTCAAAGCAGGTTCTAACGCATATGCTTCAGCATGTAAAGAATCGAGAAATCTCTAATGCGATTCGTTTTTCTTTTCAGTTTGCCCAAAAACAAGAAAAGCGTTTTATAAAGATTTTTCAAAAAGATGATTTCGCCATTCCTCATGGATTTACAGAAACAGATGTTAATACCAATGCTCCTGCCTTATTTACAGAAACCTTTTGTCTAGCATATATTAATCAAATGGCGAAAGCAGGCTTATTGGCTTATGGAGGGTTCCTTGCAATGAGTACAAGGGAAGACCTCAGCGCTTTTTATCACCATGGATTACATAATACTTCCAAGCTTTATCATTTAACGAATTCAATATTAGAAAAGAAGGGTCTGTTAATTCGATCACCGCATACTTCCATTCCAAAGAAAATTGACTACATAGATAGCAAGAAATACTTAAGTGGTTTCTCTTTGTTCCATAAAAAAAGACCCTTAAATGCCGTAGAGGTTTGGACTAACCTAAAATAGTGAGACAATATAAAACACCTCCAAAATGGCAATACTTGAGATAAGTATTGTGACATTATTCGGAGGTGTTTTTGCGTGGGCAAAAAAACTGTATATACAAAAGAGATTA
>NZ_CATNHG010000056.1:0-251 GCF_950097965.1 Bacillus sp. T2.9-1 | reverse complement strand
GTTAATGGGAGAAGAACTGTCCGTAAAGGTCCGATTGGTTCAACTAATCATCAGTGGGGGAAGGCATCCCACTGATGAAAGTTTCACTTTATCCCACTCTTAACGGACAGTAACTCTCCCCTTTAAGCAGTAGGAGAATGCGAAGAGGTTAATGGGAGAAGAACTGTCCGTAAAGGTCCGATTGGTTCAACTAATCATCAGTGGGGGAAGGCATCCCACTGATGAAAGTTTCACTTTATCCCACTCTTAAC
>NZ_CATNHG010000055.1:0-252 GCF_950097965.1 Bacillus sp. T2.9-1 | reverse complement strand
TTCCTCCTGGCTATTTATTTTCGGTTGGCGAACCAAAAATATTTTAGCACCTTGAGGAAGTTTTTTTAATACCACGCTGTAAGCTTTTTGGAACCCTAGGCATAGCCCAGGGTTTTCTTTTCTATAATAAGGACCACCCGTGAGAACGGGTGGTTTTCTCTGCGGCTGAAAGCCTTTGTTACTGACCAAACCCTAAAGGGCTACTGAAAGGTTCGCCATTTGTACTACTTCTACTGGCCAGACCTCAAAGGC
>NZ_CATNHG010000054.1:0-254 GCF_950097965.1 Bacillus sp. T2.9-1 | reverse complement strand
ATATATGAATGAATATCTGTATCTCCACTCTAAATAATTAACAAGTTTGACCCACTCGCAAAAGGGTTCACCTATATAGGCATATGTTAGTGCCATAATGATCTGGGCTAAAATAAAAGATTTCCATGTTCTAAAATATTGATATAACAACATGTAAGCTACAGGTATCATTGAAAAATCAAAGGGAAAGGCCCTAGGAATAATAGGTAGAATGCAATTGGTAATCCCAAAACCTATATTGTGCACCAACTACA
>NZ_CATNHG010000053.1:0-255 GCF_950097965.1 Bacillus sp. T2.9-1 | reverse complement strand
AACTTTCGCAACAAAAAAATAAGTTCAAATCGTTATTTGTATTGCGTCTATGGTCTATTAAATATGTTGCTTGACAGTGTTTAATAAAATGAAATAACACCTCATTCTTTGGTATAGTGTAATTGTCGAGAAAACACTACCATACAGAAGAGGTGCTCCCTATATGATAGACAAAAATAGCCAAAACAATCAACTACCAAAAGAACTTAATTCGGTTTTTTCTGAGCTTGAAATGAATAAACACCTGCGCCAAGC
>NZ_CATNHG010000052.1:0-255 GCF_950097965.1 Bacillus sp. T2.9-1 | reverse complement strand
CCGAAATAAAAGGCATTTTCTCTATGAAGGAAAAGAACCCTTTTGGGAAGCCTTTGAAACGTTCTTACAGAATAATTATGCGTATGATCCTACCCAAACCTTGCTTATTATTAATGGCGATGGAGCATGCTGGATAACGGCATGTCGGGAGTATTTTCGGGAACGCGCCTTTTTCACCATGGACCGTTTTCATGTCGCTCGTTCGATGAAGCAACTAATGAAGAGCCATCCTCGATACCGCTACATGAAAAGAGC
>NZ_CATNHG010000051.1:0-256 GCF_950097965.1 Bacillus sp. T2.9-1 | reverse complement strand
GGAAAAAGAAAAAAGCCTAAATACATCAAAGAAAGAACATCGACCGAAAAGAAAAATACCCACAAAATTAGTAACAGAAACCGTGCGTCAGAACATACCATACTTAAATCAAGCGATTGGAAAACCCATTCACTTTGCCTTACAGGGATTAAAAGGTTTTTAAAAAAAGAAAAAAACGAAATTTTGATGAAAGAAAATGTTTAGAAAGCGGATACAAAATTAAAAGTTTTATTTTATAAAAAGGGAGCTAAAAAAA
>NZ_CATNHG010000050.1:0-257 GCF_950097965.1 Bacillus sp. T2.9-1 | reverse complement strand
CTTTTTTAATGCTTAATTTTTTCCAGCTACCGCGCTCTCGCTTGGTGGCCTTTTTGTCTAGTTGGAGGACGCGTCCCCCAACTAGACAAAAAGGATATTTATTCTCCCACAAACATTTTACTCATACCAAATCCATAATCGTAGACAGATATAATGTTTCGCTGCCATACTGGATATACGTAATGTCCGTTACCCACTTCTCATTTGGTTTACTTGCACTAAAATCACGATTAAGAATATTAGGTACAATGACTTCA
>NZ_CATNHG010000049.1:0-258 GCF_950097965.1 Bacillus sp. T2.9-1 | reverse complement strand
GGTTGATATTCCTGTACCACCTTTCAATCATTTGAGCAATGGGGGGACGCAGGAGGATAGGGTAAGCGTGCTGTTGGATTAGCACGTCCAAGCAGTTAGGCCGGTAATGAGGCAAATCCCATTACCATACGGCGGAGCTGTGACGGCGAGGGAAATATAGTACCGAAGTTCCTGATTCCACACTGCCAAGAAAAGCCTCTAGCGAGATTGATGGTGCCCGTACCGCAAACCGACACAGGTAGGCGAGGAGAGAATCCT
>NZ_CATNHG010000048.1:0-259 GCF_950097965.1 Bacillus sp. T2.9-1 | reverse complement strand
GGTTGATATTCCTGTACCACCTTTCAATCATTTGAGCAATGGGGGGACGCAGGAGGATAGGGTAAGCGTGCTGTTGGATTAGCACGTCCAAGCAGTTAGGCCGGTAATGAGGCAAATCCCATTACCACATAAGCGGAGCTGTGACGGCGAGGGAAATATAGTACCGAAGTTCCTGATTCCACACTGCCAAGAAAAGCCTCTAGCGAGATTGATGGTGCCCGTACCGCAAACCGACACAGGTAGGCGAGGAGAGAATCCT
>NZ_CATNHG010000047.1:0-273 GCF_950097965.1 Bacillus sp. T2.9-1 | reverse complement strand
AGTCGCAAGTAAAAATGCGGAAGTGGCAAGTAAAGTTGCAGAAGCTGCAAGAAAAGCAGCTAAAGTCGCAAGTAAGTTGAGAAAGTTGCAAGTAAAAATGCGGAAGTCGCAAGAAAATCTGCAGAAGTAGCAAGTAAGTTGAGAAAGTCGCAAGTAAAAATGCGGAAGTGGCAAGTAAAGTTGCAGAAGCTGCAAGAAAAGCAGCTAAAGTCGCAAGTAAGTTGAGAAAGTTGCACGTAAAAATGCGGAAGTCGCAAGAAAATCTGCAGAAGT
>NZ_CATNHG010000046.1:0-82610 GCF_950097965.1 Bacillus sp. T2.9-1 | reverse complement strand
CTTGTCAAGTACTCACTGCTTACATACCCTTCTAGATTATTCGTCTTAATTTGTGACCAGCCATTTTTCTCTGATAATACTGTTACTACCGTTCCTGCTGTAAGCTTTCCTTTTATTGTGCCACTTGTTGATGCTTTCGATCTCACGTTTAAATTAGATCCCGTCTGCACATTAACTTTTTTCGTGATTATTGTCGGTGACTTGTCCGAATTACTTTGTCCACTTTCTGTATCAGATGCCTCGGTAGTAGTATCGGTAATTTGCTTATCAGACAAATAACTATTGCTTACATAGCCAGTCTTTCCAGATGCATTTACTTTATCCCAGCCATTTGCGCTTGAGAGAACCGTAACCTTCGCCCCTCTAGAAAGCTTCGTTAGTACAGAACTACTCGTATTTGCTTCCTTACGCAAATTTAGCGATGAGTTTTTGGCTACATTTACATATTTTGTTGTCGTTTTAACACTTGTTTCTTTTGATTGCTCTGAATTAACCGTTGATTTTTTGTCAGCTAAATACTGCGTTGCCACATAACCTTGTTTTCCATATACTTCTACTTTTGACCAACCGTTTGATTCAGAATAAACCGTTACGGCTACATCTTTTGCCAATTTAACAATAATAGAAGCTGAATTAGACGGACTATTCCTTAAGTTCAAACTCGATCCAGTATTTACATTTACATATTTAGTTGCTGTTTTTTGTTCATTTGATGTATCAGTTGTTTTCTTTTCCTCTGTTTGATCAGCTTTTATGTATTCTGATGCAACATAACCATTTATTCCATTTACTTTAATTTTTGACCAGCCATTAGATTCCGATACTACTTCAACCTTGGTATTCTGTTTGAGCTTTGTTAGGACCTTCGCTTTAGTAGAAGCAGATTCTCTAACATTTAAGGTAGAAGACGGGTTGATGGAAACATATTTTATCGAATTTTCTTGCTTTGTAATTAAATACGTGGATGATACATATCCAGTCTTTCCGTCTACATTTACTTTTGACCAACCATTTGTTTCAGAAAGGACATTTACTTTCGTCCCAGTATTTAATGTTGTTACAATATTTGTATTCACTGATGGACCGACTCTTACATTTAATACCGATCCCTTATTCACTTCTACATATTTGGTAATGGAAGCAGCCTGAGCCTCTTCCATAAAAAGTGGAGAAGATAATGCTGCTAGAAATATACCAGGTACTACTACTTTTTTCACCACTACATTCCTCCTAGTTCTAATGTCTCAATTCATTATTAGGCATCTTTAAACCTATCACCTTATTACTATCCGTTTCTATTACCCCAATTATGTATTCTTTATTACCTATGATATTATCTATTATTCTACTAGTATATAATTCTATAGTCACGTTTTTTTATTGCTTTTATCTTCAATAGATCAAAAGTTTTATATATCAGAAAAATATTTCCATCTCTCTACTTTCAAAAGTGCTGTTTTCTAAACAATCAATCTATTTTTAGCAATTTTTACGACAAAGCAGACAGAACAAAATTAGGTACATAAACCTACCTTGAAATTGATGTTATTCTCCTTCTTAAGATGGAATGAAAAAAGCCCTATCTAATCGTTCAAACCGATTTGATAGGGCTTTTTTATTTGTATCTAATTGAATCAGAACAGCTCTTTAACTCTCCCATTCTACTGAAAGATCATAGGCTATCGGACTTTCCATCACTCTCTTTATTTCACTTAATGATTGTTCACTGCCCAGTACCCACATTAATTTTGCAACAATGGCTTCTGTATTCATGTCAGCAGATAATATAACATTGTATTGAGAAACCTTTCTTCCCACTTCATATAATAAGAGATCTTGTCCTTCTTCCAGACACTGTGTAGAAATGACCACTGCTATCCCTGCGTTTACCATTTCTTCTATTTTTGGCAAGAGATTTCTCTCCTCAAAAGGTAATCCTCCATTACCAAAGCTTTCGATAATGACACCCTTATATACATGTTTAATAAAATCAAAGATTTCAGGTTTTGTTCCTGGATGCAATTTTAATAGAAATACATCTGGACAAATCCTTGTATCCAATATTAGTTCATCCGTTTGCTTGTCCGGCTTCCATAAATACTGAATTTGATTTTCTTCTATTTTAGCCACATATGGATGGTTAATGCTTTCAAATGCATCATAGCTTTTGGTGCGCATTTTTACTGCTCTTGTCCCAATAATCACTCGACCATCAAAAACAACAAATACGCCCCCTATGTCCTCTTTTGCAAAGCGAATACTATCCATAACATTTTTCTTAGCATCTGTTTGTTTAAAACTAATCGGTACCTGTGATCCCGTAATAACAACAGGTTTTGTTAGACCACCCAACATATAAGATAGCGCAGCTGCTGTATAGGCTAACGTATCTGTTCCGTGTGTGATAACAAAACCATCATATTCGTGATAATGTTCTGCAATTGTTTTAGCCATCATAATCCAATGTTCTGGCTGCATGTTCGTACTATCTCTATTCATAATAATTTTACAAGTCACATCAACTTCTAGAATATCATTTTTAAAATATTGAAGGAGCTCTTCTGCAGACAAACCGGGGACTAGTCCTTCCTTCCCTTCAACTGAAGCGATTGTTCCACCGGTTGCAAGTAACAGCAATTTTTTCATTTAAAGTCCTCCTAAATGCATTACTCCGTAAAGTATACACTTGCTTTATATACACCAAGTTATTATATATACTGAACGAAATTTCCGCAATAAGTGGATTCTATCCATTTTTGCAAAAGGGAATAAACTTCTTTGTATGCACCTAAGTCTATTTTCCTAAAGATGTGACTAAAAGGAAGTGATCGGGACACTAATATTCCAGCCAAAGCTAAAACCGAACAAATCATTCGAAAATGGCTGAATGATTGTTCGGTATTATTATTAGTTTAATAAACGGCTATTTTATTTAGGCTCTTCTTGCCTGCAACTAGAGTTATTATTTTTTTCGAAAAAATTTTTAAAAAATAATTACCTTTAAAAGCAAAACGAAAGGCCTTAATCTAAGTAGGTAATTTTGTCCTCAATGGAAGCTCTTTCTTTCGCAGCCATAATTTCTTCTGGATAACCAATTGCCAATACTCCTACGACTTCAAATTCATCGCTCACTCCTAATGTTCTTCTTCCTAACGCAGAAGAACCAACAGAACTCCAGAACGTTCCAATTCCTTCATCCCATGCCTGAAGCATAAAATTTTGAATAAAGCAGGAAACGGCTGATAAGTTTTCATCCCGTTCCATTTGGTTTCTTCCTTTATGTGATAAAATGGCTAAAACCTTTGAAGCCCCACCAAAATTTGTTTTATGCTTTAATTCTGCTCGAGTCTTTTCACCAATAAAAAGAATTTTCCATGGCTCTGTCATCTTATGATTCGGTGCATATCTGGCACGTTGTAGCCATTCCAAAATAATGGAATTATCTACTACTTCAGGTTTAAATTTTTTTATTGTTCTTCTCCCTGTGATTACCTCGGATATATTCATTTCTACCTCTCCCCTTTTGTGAAGTCTTCCTTCATACTCCTTTTTATCATAACGCTATTGTTGTCTTTTTTAAAGAATTCCTATTATTAAAAGACAGTTAATTTAATTTATCTTATAGCTATTGTTTCTAAAACCACTTCTTTTTATTTCTATATTTACATGAACATTTATCTTTGCATCTTTAAAACCAGCATCCCAATTTTCTACATATTGTTTAAAATGCTTATAATCTTGGTCTCTAAATATTTCTCCTAGTCCAAATATGTCTGCCACATATTCTGTTTGCATTTTTTTAATTAGTTTACTGAATTCCTTCTCTAAGTAACTATTGCTCCGTTCTTCAAAATCTTCAAATGCGTTTACCTTTGCAGCCTTTATTCCTTTGTCAGATCCATCTAGTGTAGATTCCGCACGAACAAATATATCTATTTGCGGTCTTCCATTAACTTGCCTAGCATTAATTTTCGTCTGCGTATGGATAACTCGTAATCCAAAAAACTTTTGGTCTTCATAAGGAATCGTCAAAGAAGTACGTTCCAATTTATTTTGAATCCACAATAAAATTCTTGTTTCTTGCAAATTCAGATAACCTTGGAGCTTTCCGTATTTAAAAATCGCTAAAGAATCAATTTTTGCGATTGCTCCTGGTTTTGTTGTCTTAATATTATCCATACTCCCTCCTATTTCTTTATCGCCTGAAATGATCATAGCTGCTAACACAGGAACTTGACCTTCTGATGAATATGTACGAATGAAATCGTTTAATTTCATTCCAGGTGTTCCTCCCCATTCCTTAAGCATATGATCCAGCTGCGGAAATATTTTTAAAGAGGAAACTTTTTGATAATCATTAATGATCCGCAAAAAATCAACAGCCTCTCCATCTTTCGCAACAACTATGTTGAAGTCATCTCTTATTTCTCTATCCCTATCGAAATAATCCATAAAGCTGAGAATACCTTCTCGAGCTATTTCTTCACCAATGACAAGTAATCTCGTATGTGAAAATTCCAAATGAGTAGATATTGCAACATTAAACTTATGGGTAATCTCTCCCATTGTATCCCCTTCAATCGAGTAAACAATTGCGGGAGCCAAACCTTGAGCAGTTCTGGGATTTAGCTCTGTTGCAGAAGTGCTCTCTATAGATAACTTATACTTATGGGTTTCCCCTTTATCCACTGCTATCCCTGTCACAATGGCATTTTGATTAAGTTCCGAATGATCCCAACAACCAGTTAACAAAAAGATAGATATAATGGATATACTTAATAAGAAGCTTCTCATATTTTATACTACTCCCTTAGAATCATCGATATCACACATATATCCTCCCTAACAATATTCACCTTGCTAGGATAACTAGTAAGAAACACTTCTGCTGTCCATGTTGACTTCAGAAAACTATTGCTTACTTAACTATACAAAAAAAGGATAATTTTATTTTTTTCAAAGTTTACCAATAGGTTATGAAAAAAATGAAAAATTATCCTTTATATCATAATAATTTTATATACTATTTTCTTAAATGATAGGGAACAGTAGTTACAATTATATTTCGTTTATATAATAGATGTGCCTTGATCAATAGACTGGACTGATTGTGTAAGAAATTATGCCAACTTTTCTTCGTAATAAATTGTGGGATAATAACCGTCACACTACGTTTCTGTTCCGCCGCTTTTTCCTCTATTGTATCAATAAATCTTGCTAGTGGCCTAATCAAACTTCGATATTGTGAATGAATGGTTACTAAACGAATATCTGGTCTAAATTCTTCCCATTTTTCCTCCATTCTTCTCTCACTCTCTCTGTCAAATGCAACATATACAGCAACTACTACATCTCCTACCGTCTCCGCATATGCTAAAGAATTCTCTACCACTTTCGTTACCCCGGCAACTGGAAGAATAACGATATTCCCTTCCATTTTTATCGCTGAACGTGGCTTTGCTACTCTTAATTGTTCTGCAACATTTTGATAATGCTTGTTTATTTTATGAAACCCGAAAACAACAATAGGAAGAAAGAATAATACTGGCCACACTTGAAAAAACTTAGTTGTGAACAAAATTACTAAAACGGTAAAGGTAATAAACGCTCCAATTAAATTAATTGCTAACTTCCCTTTCCAACCCTCAGGCTTCTCTTTCATCCATTTTCTGCTCATTCCTGTTTGCGATAATGTAAATGGAATAAATACACCAACTGCATATAAAGGAATCAGCTTTTCTGTATGACCATCGAAGAAAATGATTAATAATATAGAGGAGATACCTAAGATAACAATTCCATTTGAATAGCTTAATCGATCTCCTCTAACTGTAAATATACGTGGCATATATTTATCCGACGCTAAATTTACGGCAAGCAACGGAAACGCAGCATAGCCAGTATTAGCTGCCAATATTAAAATGATGGCAGTTGTCACTTGGATAAAATAATACATAGCATTTTTTCCAAACACTTCGGTAGCTATTTGAGAAATTACCGTTTCCTCTCCACTCGGAGCAATCCCAAACCAGAAGGCAAGAAAAGTAATTCCGGAAAATAATACAGCTAAAAATAACCCCATCATCGTTAACGTTTTAACTGCATTTTTGGCAGATGGTTCTTTGAAATTTGGCACAGCATTAGAAATTGCTTCCACACCTGTTAAAGCAGAACAGCCAGAAGAAAATGCCTTTAACAATAAAAAGACACTTAACCCTGGAACAGTCGTCCCAATCGGCGTGTGTAGCTCTGTAGGAACTTCTCCGTTTACAACCTTCCAAATACCAACACCAATTAAAATTAATAAAGTAAAAACAAACAAATAGACGGGATAAGCTAAAATAGACGCAGATTCGGTTACCCCTCTTAAATTTAAAATTGTTATCAGAATAACCATCAATATTGCGATAATAACATTGTAATGATACAAACTTGGAAAAGCAGAAGTTATCGCATCTGTTCCAGCCGAAACACTAACTGCGACGGTTAGAATATAGTCTACTAAAAGCGATCCACCTGCAATAAGTCCTGCATTTTCGCCTAAATTATTTTTAGATACAACATATGCTCCTCCGCCTTGTGGATAGGCATAAATAATTTGACGATAAGACAACATCAAAGCTGTCAATAAAATAAGCACACCAATCGCAATAGGAATAGAGTACCAATAAGCAAGGAATCCTACTGCCGATAAGACAAGCAAAATCTGTTCTGTTCCATACGCTACAGATGAAAGCGCATCAGATGAAAGTATAGCCAACGCTTTTAATTTATTTAATTTTTGTTCTCCTAAAGCACTTGTTTTCAAAGGTTTTCCAATAATGATTCTTTTGACGGTTGATTTATTCACGATATATCCCTCACTATAAACTTTTCATAACTTTACTTTTAAACACAAAAAAACTACAAAGAATTACTTTGTAGTCGTATAATAGTGTACGCCAAGTATTCTCCCCTCTAAACGCTTCCGGAGTTAGCTGTCGGATTAGGGCATATGAGAGTTGCCCTTCCTTAATAAGGATTCACCCCTAGTGTTTCACACAATGTCGGGTCCCCCGTTCCAAAATGAATTAAGCGATTTGTATTAATTTGTTTTAACATGAATGATATTACGCCTGAAATTTAGGAAAGTAAAGAAACAAAAAGGAGTAAAATAAAGCAAATTTAACCGAAAAAGACAACCTAAGCTATTTTACATGGAAGAAATTATCTCTATCTCATTATTTTATATATTATCTACATTTATTAAAGGCTGCTCACTATTTCAAATTCAGTCCGTTTCGAGATGGAAAGTCTTTTAGAAAACAGCCAAAAGAAAAAAAGATGAGTACAGTGCCATGCACCATACTCATCTTTGTTCACTAGGATTAATAAGCTAAGCTGAATAATCCTTTAATATGTGATAAGTAACGAATATTACTTGCTTCTTTCATTAGGGAAGCAGGTAATCCTTTTAATGGAGTGGAGCTTCCGCCTACGATTGCAACTCCATCTTTTCTACCAAGACTAGCAAGTGTACCAGAGTTAATTGGATCAAAAGTATCTAATGCTCCGTTTTCCAGGTAAGCATATAGATTGTATCCGATTAATTCTCCCATTTGCCAAGCAATTTGCGCAGTTGGTGGTGCTGGACGACCATCTCCATCAGCAGGGAAGTATACAGCACTGTCACCAGCAACAAAGACATCAGGGTGTGAAGTAGACTGTAAGAATTCATTAACTGTTGCACGGCCACGGTTAACTTCTAATCCAGAAACACCAACTAATGGGTTTCCTTGAACGCCGCCTGTCCATACAAATGTATTAGCAACGATTTGTTGACCATCTTTAAGATCAATAACATTGCCTGCTACATTTGTTACAGGAAGTCCAGTTAAGAATGTTACGCCACGCTTTTCCAAGCTTTTTGTCGCACGTTCGATTAAGTCTTCTGGTAAGACAGGAAGAATTTTCGGACCTGCTTCTACTAATAGTAATTTAATATCTTGGAAATCAACACCGTATTTTTTTGTTAATCCTGGTAAGATATCAGCAAGTTCACCAACAAGTTCGACACCTGTTAGTCCGCCACCACCAATTAAAATAGTAGCATCTTCTTGTTTTCTTGTTTTCGCATATTCACGAATACGATCTTCAACATGGTTGTAAATTTTGTTTGCATCATCTGCAGATTTAAGAACCATGCTGTTTTCTTCTAATCCTGGGATACCGAAGTATGCAGTTACACTTCCTAAAGCAACAACTAATGCATCATAAGTTAGTTTAGATCCATCACCTAAAGCAACTTCTTTTGTATCCACGTTGAAAGAATCAACGGAAGCAATTTTCAAATCAATGTCTTTCCCTTTAAATAATTTCTCTAGCGGCATAGCAACTGCTTTTTCAGAAACGTTTCCTGCTGCTAAACGGTGCAATTCCGTAATAATTTGATGTGTTGGATATTTATTAATTACAGTAACTGTAGCTTCTGCTTTACTGTAAAATTTACGAACATTTAAAGCTGCTAAAAGGCCGCCGTATCCAGCACCTAATATAACGATATGTTTTGACATAGTAAATCCTCCGTCCTTATTACATTTAAAAGTATTGGCAGGCTTCCTTTTCTGCATTGTCCTTAAAGGAATTCCTTTTTATTAGACAAATAGCTTACTTTGGAAGACTCTACATGAAAGATTATTTATTATTGCGCTCTGACATAATTTGAAGATAGCTCTGTAGAAAACGGAACATCTTTTGTGCTTGTGGATCTTTTAACATTTTCATTAAACCAAAGATGCCAATTGTTTCATTGCTTTCTTCAGCACGATCTTTTGCTTCAATTGCTGCTGAAGCCATTCCTTTAACTGAATGGATTACTGGTTCGAACATTTCAGTAGTCGCACCAACAATATCGCCCTTAAAAACTTCATCTTGTGATAATGATTGAACAACATCATATGATTTAGATAATCCATTAACCATTTCCGTTAACTTAGGTAATTGCTCGATTAATGTTGTCAATGATTCTTGTACCTCAGGCTTTAACAACTGATCCAATAGGTCTTGATTTGTAGCAGTCAGTTGTTTTTCAGCATTCGTTTGAGCAGTAGTTTCTGACATAACTGATTCTCCTTTACTATAAGCTTTTCGCTTAAATGTTATTAACAAATTTCTTGTGATTGACTGCACAAAAATTTGCAAAAGATATTTTTACCAACTCTAGTTAAAATGATTGAAGGTATGTACAAAATAAAATCCTGGTTAAAGTCCTCTTTAAAACCTTAGAAGAGGATGTGTACAACCTCTCCATCATTAAACTCCTTTAATATAATACCACTTTTTGAACAAAAATAAATGTAAGTTTGACAAAAAAATAGAGTTTTTTTGAATAAAAGTGAAGTTTATCACCTATAAAGTGATTGTCGCCACAAAAACAACAAATAAAATATTTACTCGAAATATTCTCAGTTTTTATATTTCCTAAACTATTATGTGAGAAAACGGATGAAATATTCATTCCTTCCTTATATATATTCTTCAGAAAAACCAAAAACCCCTGTAAGTGTTTACATTTTACCTTCTTAAAAGAATGTATGAGCAAAATTTATCCGTAGTTTATACTATGCCCATACATCTCTCTTTTATTTAGGCTAGGCTACTAGCATTACTAAAGAATTTATTTTAACAGCATTTATTTACTAACAATCGGCAAATAAATAGAAAAAGTTGTTCCTTTGTTAACTTTACTTTTAATCTTGATTTTGCCGTTTAGGTGATGAACAATATTAAAGCAAACCGTTGTACCGATACCTGTTCCTTGTGTTTTTGTGGAGTAAAAAGGAGTTCCTAATCTGTTCAGTTCATCTTCAGACATTCCTTTTCCATTATCCATAATATTAATCTTTATATATTTTTCTTTTATTTGTTCGGATATAACCACTTCCCCCTTGCTCTCTATTGCTTCAATAGCATTCTTGATCATATTTATAAACAATTGCAGAATTTCATCTTGCCCAGCATTAATGAACAAGGGGTATGAACGTGATTAATAATTTTTACGTTATTTAATAGTGCATAGGGGTTGATTATCTCTTCTACTTTTTTTAGAAAAACAGCTAAATCAATCTGTTCTTTAACCCCTTCATTTGGCCGAGCAAGTGATAAATAATCATTTATAATTTTTTCAGCCCTGACTAATTCTGATCCCATAAGTGAAAGCATCTCTTGTTGTTTTTCTGTGATATTGGAGGATTCTTTCAATAAATGAGTGTATCCTTTAACAACCGTTAAAGGATTTCGTATTTCATGTGCAACAGAAGCGGCCATTTCGCCAATTAATCTTATCCGCTCTGTTTGCTGTTTTTGCTCCTTCTGCCTTTCTTGATAAGAGAGTGACTCTATTAGATAAATAGAGATAATAAAAGTAACGAGATGAGCTAAATATAAATAAACAATAAATGTTAAGGTTATTTTATTTGTGAAAAATGAAGTAGCGATTAAATCAATGCTTATAGGAAATAACGATGTAATACAAGCTATCATTATTTTTTTTATGAAAGATTGGGTCTGTTTGTATCTTTTGATGGCATAATACAAAATGGGTAGTGATAACAGTACGATAATCATTGTCACTAATAATCCTGCATTAACGCCAATCATATATCTGTAAATCCCCATCACAACAGTTGTCAATAAACCTGCTGGAAACCCTCCATAGAAAAAAGCTATCAACCAAGGAATTGTCCTTAAATCATAAATATGCCCAGGTGCTATTTCTAAAGGAAATGTCATGGATAAAATTAATATGGCTGAACAATAAATAAAGGTGAATACTGTTTTATTTTTAATTTTCATTTTATGAAAATAATAATAATAAATAAAAATTGGAACAACATTTAATAATAGAACGAATAAGTAATTGTCGAATCTAATCATCATTACTCCCCATTTACGAAAAAATTCTCACCTCATCTAAGTTACCATCATTTCACAATTATTTCATTAGGAAATAATTTTTTCTATTATGAATGTAATTTTTCCTATTTTAAGTAAAGCAAATAATTGCTGTAAAAGCTGACATACTAATAGTGGTTACTTTGTAAGGCAATCTTTTTTATGTAATCCCTTCATCATTACTGAAAGAGGAGAAAGACATGACGAAAAAACAAAACAATTCAAATTCATCTAAATCTGAAAATCTAAAATGGTGGCAGCTATCCTTAATTGGTGTAGGCTGTACGATAGGAACTGGCTATTTTCTAGGGTCTAGTCTTGGCATTAAAGAAACGGGTCCTTCCATCGTTTTCACCTTTATCTTAGCTGCTATTGGTACATACATTGTTTTTAATCAATTAGCTAAAATGACTGCTGAAGACCCCCAAGAAGGATCTTTCTGTTATTATGCAAACAAAGCATTTGGTCCATGGGCTGGCTTTAGTTGTGGATGGAATTATTGGTTCTCTAATATCCTCATCATGGGCAGCCAATTAACAGCACTTTCGCTTTTATCACAGTTTTGGTTTCCCAAAGTTCCATTATGGGTATTCGCGTGTATTTATGCTGTTCTATCATTATTTGTTGTCTTTCTAGGAACGAAAGGCTTTGATCGCGTTGAAAATTATTTAGCTATTATCAAAACAGCAGCGATTATTATGTTTATTGGATTAGCAGCAGCTGCTGTATTTGGCTGGATACATGGAGGCAATAGTGATATTTCTATTCCTCATTCCATGAATGAACTATTCCCAAAAGGCTACAAAGGGTTCTGGATTTCTTTATTATTTGCATTTTATGCATATGGAGGAATAGAAGTAATCGGGTTAATGGCTATGCAGTTAAAAGATAAAAAAGATGCACCGAAAGCTGGGACAAATATGCTAATCATTCTTGTGATCATATACGTACTTTCTCTAGGGCTGGCGTCGATTTTAGCGCCACTCGATCAGTTTTCCGAAAAAGAGAGTCCATTTGTAACCGCCTTATCAGATTATCATTTGAACTTTTTTCCACATGTCTTTAATGGAGCTATTATCGTTGCAGGATTTTCCACTATGACTGCTTCTTTATTTGGAGTAACTAGCTTGTTAGTTACGTTAGCAAATGATGGGGATGCACCAAAGATCTTTACAAAAAAATTAAAGAAATTTAACCAGCTACCTCTTCCTTCCTTTATTCTTGGAGGAATTGGGCTCTTTGCTTCTGTTATTGCCGCCCTTTTATTACCAGGGAAGATATTCGAATACATTACAACGGCAGCTGGGATTCTTTTATTATACAATTGGGCTTTCATTCTGTTTTCTTCCTTTAAAGTACTGAAAGGAAAACTTTGGGATAAAATAAAATCTTCATTTGGTATTTTACTTATTGTCTCTGCTGTTGCAGGAACCATTATTGAAAAGCAAGTTCGAATCGGCTTCTTTGTTAGCTTAGCATTTGTTGTGATTATTGCAGCAGCTACATTTTTCATGCGACATAAATTGGGGAAAAACAAGGCAGGCTGTGCAGAATAAGTCAAATGTTATTCCCCACTTTACCAATAAACTTTAGAAAATAGCAAAAAGGAAAAGTCATCATTTTAACTGTGACTTTTCCCTATTGACAGTTATTAATTCTGTTTAGAATATATTTTTTCCATGCTTTCTATAAGTGTTAGAACCATTTTAGCATATGGTGAATCTTTTACTTCTTGCATCAAAGACATCAATGTACTTTCGATAATAAAATATCTTGGGTGTTTGATCTCTATCTCTTCTTCAACGAATGTTAATAATTGTTCTATTTTTTCATGATTAGTTAGCCTATCATTATCTTTTTTTACATTCGCTTTTAACGTATAAAGCATACAATAAATTTCCTTTTTCCCCAAATCTTCATTGTTTATAGTTTGAACTGCAAGCCAATTATAAAGCATATCTGGATTTAAAAGTACTTCCTTTGTATTAGATAAATGGTTAACCATATCAAGAACTCTATTCACACAATACTGAACAATTTCATGAACATTTGTGTTATCTTGATAGACTAAAGTATGCATATAAATAGTAGAATGAATCATACCCATTAACATGATAGAGCAATCCAATAAATAGGTTTTGTTTTTTGAGCCACAAATATCTACTAATCGATTATACACCCAGTTTAACTCATGTACTCTTCTATTTTTTATATAGTTTTTTAATTCTTCATCATTCGTAAAAAGAATTTCTTCAAATAAAGAAATAATTTTATATTGGTTATTTGTCTTAATTAACATTTCAATTTGCTTAATAAAAAGAGTACTATCTGCTTTATCTTGACCAATTAATAATTGCTTCCTTTGCCATTCTAATTCCGTATAGATATTCTTAAAAATAGAAATCAACAATTCATTTTTACTCGAAAAGTAATTATAAAACGTACCTTTAGAAATATTACTTGCAGCTAATATGTCTTGAATAGACGTTTGTTGAAATCCATTTTCAATAAATAATTCATGGGCTTGCTGCATTACATGCTGTTTACGTTTGTTCATTTCATCACCTTTAGAAGAAAATTAGACTACTGGTTCAAATTATATACTAGGTTATTCACAAAGAAATTACAATCATTCCACAAGAATATTAGCAGATAAACCCCAGTGTTATAAGGAGTTCATCTGAAAAATCTTGCGTTCATTTCAACCAAACTTTTTTTACTTAGGGATTCTAAACATTTTTATTGCAATATTTATACTACAGGTATATTATTATTTAAGCTTAGTTTCAATAAGGATATTAAGAACATATAGGTCATGAGGAGGAATTGTTTTAATGAACATAAATGCAACAACGAATGAAAAAAAACCGCCATATGGCATAATTGTTATTTTAATGGCTGGTGCCTTTGTCGCATTTCTAAATTCAACACTGTTAAATATTGCTTTACCATCTATAAGCGCGGACTTCGAAATTGATCCATCTATTGGACAATGGCTTATTACTGGCTATATGCTGGTTAATGGAGTTATGATTCCAACATCCGCTTTCTTAATTCAAAAATATTCAACAAGAAGATTATTTATCACAGCAATGTCTCTTTTTGCTTTTGGTACTATAATGGCTGGAATGGCTCATTCCTTCCCAATATTGTTACTTTCACGTATGATACAGGCTTCTGGGTCGTCCATTATGCTACCTGTATTAATGAACTTCTTGTTAACCAGTTTTCCAGTTGAAAAACGTGGGAGTGCAATGGGTGTTTTTGGACTTATTATGACTTTCGCTCCAGCAATTGGTCCGACCTTATCAGGATATATTGTCGAACATTATGAATGGAGAATGTTATTCTATGTTGTTTCGCCAATTGCCATCATTGTTTTAATTTTAGCGATTTTTAAAATTAAGGATAAGAAGGAAAAAGTGGATATTCACATCGATCGCTTATCTGTCGTTTTATCGAGCCTAGGATTCGGTGGTTTATTATACGGATTTAGTTCTGCAGGTACAAAAGGATGGACTAATATTCATGTTTATGGCACTTTAATTGTGGGTGCAATAGCTCTTATTTTCTTTGTTCTTCGTCAATTAAAAATGACTACTCCAATGCTTGAATTCCGAATCTTTAAGTACCCGTTATTCTCGCTTTCAGCAGTTATTACCATTGTAATTAACATTGCACTATTCTCTGCGATGCTACTGATGCCAATGTATATTCAAACAGTTAGAGGAATTTCCCCATTCCACTCTGGATTGTTATTATTACCAGGTGCGATTATTATGGGAATTATGTCTCCTATTAATGGAAGACTTTTTGACAAATATGGAGCAAGAACACTAGCTTTAATTGGATTAACATTGACTGCAATCACAACCTATATGTTTAGTCAATTATCCATGACAACTACAACAACTACACTAGTACTAATTTATTCCGTACGTATGCTTGGTATGTCCATGGTTATGATGCCGATTATGACAAATGGTTTAAATGAATTGCCACAAAGAATGAATCCGCATGGAACAGCATTAAATAACACATTGTCCCAAGTGTCAGGAGCAATTGGCTCTGCAGTTATGATTACCATCATGTCTCAACGTACAGCAACACATGGGGAAGAATTGGCAGCTCAAGCAATGAAAGAGATGAGTAATTCAACTACTCAACCAACTCCAGAAGCACTTGCTACTATGCAAGAACAGCTCGGAATGCAGGCAATGCTTGAAGGAATTAATGATACCTTCTTAATATCTGTTGGAGTTGTATTAGTCGCACTTATACTTTCCTTTTTCGTAAAACGTGCGGTTCCACCAAAAGAAACAGAAGAACAAACTAGTCCAACGAAAATGAATGAGGCAGTTGAATAAAAATAAATTAAAAGTCAGCGACAATCGCTGACTTTTTTATAAATTATTTACTCATTCTGCACTTACTAAAATCTTCACTTGATTTTTTTCTGATAGCAATGATTTAAAGCCTTCTTCTACTACATCGTCCAATTTAATTTTTTTGGTTACCAATTTATCTGCAGAAAAATAGCCTTTTCTCATTAAGTTCAACACACTTGGAAATACATCTCGATAACCAATAATCCCCTTAATAGTACGTTCCTTGATAACGATATCATTTGGGAGAATTTCCGCGCCTTTTTCCCATATACTTACAATAACAGTTTCTCCTGCAATAGTCGTAGATTGAATAGCCTGTTTTAGAACTACTGGTACCCCAGTAACTTCAAAAGATACATCTACCCCACCATTTGTCCGGTGAATAAGTTCAGCTACAACATCTTCATATTCAGCTGGATTAACAACAATTGCTCCTAATTCTTCCGCTTTTGCCTGGCGTTCAGGAGAAAGCTCTATTGCATAAATATCTGTTGCTCCTGCCGCTTTCAAAGCCTCAATTACTAGTAACCCAATTGGACCACATCCGAAAACTGCAGCAGTATCCCCTGCTTGAACTTTACTAGATCGTACAGCATATAAAGCTACAGCAGAAGGCTCTACTAATGCCCCTTGTTCATAGGATAATTCATCAGGCAATTTATGCAGTAATTCTGTTTCCACAGAGACATATTCGGAGAAACCGCCTCCTCCGCCCGCTAATCCTAAGAATCCCATATTTTCATCTAAATTATAGGCTCCTTGATGACCATGTGTAGCAAAAATCGGTTCAACAACCACTCGATCGCCTACTTGATAATCAGTCACTCCTTCTCCTATTTCAACAATTTCCCCTGAGAATTCATGTCCCAATGTAATTGGTGCTACTTCATTTGTTAAAGGATGTGGCTGATCCACAGGTATAAAAATAGGACCTCCTAAGTATTCATGTAAATCACTTCCACAAATTCCACACCATTTTACTTTTAGTTTTACTTTGCCTGGTTCTACTTGAGGTTCCTTAATATTTTCTAGTCGAATATCTTTTTGGTCATGCCATCTTAATGCTTTCACGAGTAAAACATCCCCTGACTTAAATAGTTTTACAGCTAAACTGCTAAATTTCCATTGCTATTTGTTATTTAAGGCCTTAAAAACGTAAGTTTTAGAAACAAATTAATTATAGTACTTATGTTATTAATATGAAATTATATTATAATTAACTATAGTTAACTTTTACTTAACTAAAACTATTTTTAGAAAGGGTCAACCTATGAATATTGAACAATTAAAATATATAGTAGAAATTTCTAATAGCGGCTCATTAAAAACGGCTGCAGAAAAGTTAAATATTACATTACCTGCTCTAAGTCAATCCGTAACAAAGCTAGAGAAAGAATTAAATGTAGAGATCTTTCACCGTTCTAGAAAAGGTACCTATTCAACACAAAAGGGGGAGATCCTTATCCAAAAAGCTAACGGCGCACTAGAGAAATTACAAGAATTCTTAGATGAAGCAGAAAACTTTTCAGACACATTAAAAGGAGAGTTAAAAATCGCTATGTTTCCGGGACCATTAGATTTGCTGGCTGATCAAATTACTTTATTTAAAAAAGACTTTCCTTCCATTAAGGCTTCTATAGAAGAGGATAATTCCCAGCATGTTATCGAAAAAGTAATAAAAGAAGAAGTTGATATTGGATTTATTATATTTAAAGAAGAAGATATACAAAAATATAAAAATATACATTTTCATAAACTTTATGATGGCTGTATGGTTGTTGCAGTTAATATAAACTCTTCTTTAGCAAACAAATCCTATATCACTGAAAAAATGCTAGAGAACCAGCCAATTATTTTGTACAACGATCAATCTTATTTGAATTCGTCCAAAACTTAGATATGGTGGAAAGTAATATGGAAATTTTATTTACGACAAACAATGTAGAAACAATTCGATATGCATTAGAAAGAAACACAGCGATTAATATTGGCTATGATTATGCCTTTAAAACAATAACTGGGTTAGCAAACAATAATAGTTATGTTACCCTACCTTTTGTAGATACCTTAATAAACACCTATTATTTTGGTTATATATATGCCGCTAATAAAGGCATTTCTAGGGTAGCAAAAGAATTTTTAGAAAGGCTAACATAGTCTTTTCAAAGCTACTTCTCATCTTTGGAGCCCAACTAGTCTTTTTGGAAAAAGAGTATTAAGGATTTTAAAGAGACAATAACCAAAAATAATCCCTAACGCATTTAAAAGAACATCATCAATATCCGTACTTCTCCCAATAAATAGTTGAGTAATTTCAATAAACAATGGGATACCAATTGACATCCAAAACAGTGGAAAAAACTTTCTAAACTGTCGCCATAACAATGGAAGAAAAATCCCAAATGGCACGAAGACGACCACATTTCCTAATAGATTAATAAGAGATACTTGGTTCCAATTACTAACTTGCTCATTAGAAATAGCTAAATAGGAAAAAATTGTTGAAAAAGGAATGAGGTTTATGCTTCTTCCCCCTTCTAATCGTTGAATATAAAGTTTCTGTTTTCCATTCTCCATCGACATATACCATTGTGGAATAATGGTTTGGGATGCAACCCCAATACAGAACAGGACAAATAGAAATAGTAATATTTCCTTATTCCATTTCCACTCTTGCTTCTTTAATCTAATGTAGAGAGTACGACATATTAAATAAATTGGCGCACCAAAAATCATATAAATTAGCATTGACTCTAAATACTTTCGAATCATTCGAATCCTCCAAAAGTTATGAGATATTTTTTCTGCGATTAATACTTAACACAAGACCTATCAATAAAGCGTTAATAATGGTCGGCATTAGTCCATAGCTTATAAATGGCAACGATAAAGAGATAATTGGGAATAGCCCCATACACATTCCTATATTATAAATCACTTGGATACTATACAACGCAATCGCACCTATTAAGAGAAGCTTTCCATATCGATTTTTTATGTAACGAACATTTCGAATCATTTTTATTATCAATGCACTAAATAAAATCACAATTACTACTGCTATTACATACCCAAATTGAGAGGAAAGCTGAAGAAATACGGTGTCTGTTCTATTAACAAAAGACAATAACTCCATATCAGAAGAACCTATCCACTTGAGACTTGCCCACATTTTTTCTCGATATAAATATATCCAGCCAACATCTTGCGCATATCTATCAGGAAAAAGGAATCCTAATAATCTATGTAATCTTGCAAAAAAAGCATAGCCGAATAATAATATAAAAAGAACTGCACCCGTAACAATCGACAAGACGATTTGCTTTTTCGAAAAACTGCTCCAAAACAGCATAACAACCACCATAGTATAATAAATAAAGACAGTGGAAATACTATCATATCCTAAATAAAACAATATACTGGAAAAGAAAAAGAACAATAAAAAAGACAGATAGCTAAAATTTTTCTTGGTAAAAAGGGAAGCCCAAGCTAGCAGGAAGAACGGAATTGCCATTATTCCTTTAATGATAATTGGCCCAACTTTTAAATAGTTAATTCCGTTTATTGTAATATTGGAAAAAAGAATGACGGATAGTAATAATATGGATCCTATCATATAAAATACATAGCCTAATTCCTTACATTTCCGATAATCCAAAAACATGATTCCAACAACTATTCCAACTCCCAATAAAATGGTCCATAATTTCTCTGCTATAAATAATAAATCTGACGTTATATTAGGTAAAAGTCCAATCATCAATAAGCAAACTGTACAAGCAAAAACCATCCAATCAACCGTTAGACGGTGCAGTTGATTTAACTCCAGTCCCAATAGAATAGGACTTCCCATTTCTTTAATTGCTCTTTCTTCCGCTTCTTTTTCTTGTAACCCTTTTTTTATCCAACCTTCTTTAGCAAGTTGGATATGATGCTCCATTTCTAATTTAATTGAATCCTTTGCATCTTTTGATTTCACTTGCTCTATCACTTTATCTAAAAATATATGCCTTTTATTCATTTACGTACACCCAATCTATCAATTCTCTAATATCTTTGTTAGCTCCCCCTTCTACTTCCAACTTTTTTTCAAGCTTTTTTCCTTTTCGATCTATTCGGTAATATTTAACCTTTTTATCCTCCCATTCAGAAGCAATGATATTTTTCTGTTCTAAACGATGCAATAAAGTATAGATAAACCCTTCCTTTTTCTCAAATCTTTCAAAGCCACGGGCACGTAACAATTGTGTTAATTCAAAACCAGTTTTTCTATTATGCAGTAATTGTAAAACTGCTAATAGTACTTCCTCTTCCTTATCCTTTATTTGAATTTTTTTTAAGATTTCTTTACGATGCTCCTCACTAAAAGGAAGATGATCAAAATAAGTCTTTTTCAAGCTAGATGGAAGGTTTTTTAGATGTTTTTCCATTTTTCTTCATCTCCTATCTTTTTTAATAAATGCTTTGCTCTTCTAAGTCGTGTTTTGATAGTATTTTCATTTATTTTTAATATGGAAGAAATCTCGTTTATTGATAGTTCTTCAAAGTAAAAGAGAAAAATAATTTCCCGATATACGATTGGCAAATTCATGACAGCTTGAATAAGTAATTGCTCTTCTTCTTTTTGAAGAATTTCTTCTTCCACATTTTCATTTCTGTCTATCCCAAAAAGAAATTCATCATCTACTTTTACAACATTTTTTGCATACCAACTTTTCAAATAATCTTTACAGCGGTTAATAGCTATTCTCCATAGCCATGTTCGTAAGCTAGATTTTCCCTTATATTTATTCAATGAATAATATACTTTTATAAATATATCCTGTGTTAATTCTTCGGCTATTGCTTGATTTCTCACATAGGAAAAAACCAAATGCAACAGCTCTTGTCCATATGTAATCATTATTTCTTCAAATACTTCTTCTTTATTGTCTATTTCATTCCAGCTTGCTGACAATTCTTCCATACGATAACCCCCCTTACTTACTTATTAGACGATAAGATGACGGAAAAAGTTTGGAGGTAAAGACAAAATTGATTAAATTTATTTTTGGTAGGTCCTTGGATTGGTGCTATTCCTTCTGTCATCGTCAGGCTATTACACTCGCCGATACAGGCAATTATTGTTCTCGTAATTGTTGTGATTATTCAACAAATGGAGAGTCTTTTTGTTCAACCACAAATTATTGGAAAAAGGATGTCTATCCATCCAGTCACAGTAATGGTTTTAGTTTTAGTTGCGGGGCGATTTATAGGTGTTATCGGCATGGTTCTTGTAATCCCAATCTTTGCTATTGTTAAAGTAATTGTTACACACACAAACAGACTATGGAGAATTCGACAGGAAGAAAAAATACTTAAAAAAACTCCTGCGGTTTTAGATTATCACCTAATTCCGCAGGAGTTTATTTATTATAACTGTTTCACTGCTTGTAAATTTCTCTTTTTCATTTCGAATTGTTTAAACATCACATAATAAATAAAAGCACTTATTATGGCAAGTATAGCAATAATCAAAAATGTCCATTTGAATCCAAACCACGCACTCATTGGAATAGATAATGGTGCAATCATTTTGGAAAAAGTAAACCTCAGACTAGCTGCTGCAAAATATTTTCCCCTTTGGTCCCGAGGAGCGATTTCCGATATAAAGCTTTGCTGGATTCCTGCTGTCATCAGTTCAGCAAAACTAAATAATAGCATCGCAAACATTAACCCCAAAATCAAATTGGTTTGGCTAAACATAATAACTGCCGTTGCATAAATAAAGGAGGAGACAATAAATACATTCTTCTCTTTGTATTTAGACATCCATCTTGTCACCATTATCGTAAATATAGCTACTACTAAACCATTTTCTGCTAGGATTAATCCAAATGCCTGCGTACTTTGAATCTCTAACGACCAACTGCCGATAGAAAATAATCTTTGGGTTGAAACCATTTCATCGACATAAACAGGCAGTAATAAATCTAATTGCATAAAAGTTTGTCCGATTAATACCCCTGCTAAAATAAACATTAAAAAAGTTCGATCTCTGACAATAACCTGATAATCTTTCATCTGATTACCTAACGCCATCACCCAATTCTTTTTTGTGCCAGTTGCCTCTTTGTATGGTGGAGCTGTTTCTGCTATCCAAATTTTTAAAACAATACTTAATAGAATATTTAATAGTCCAGCTGCTAGTAAAAGGAAGAATCGATAATCCTTATAAAAGAACCCTCCTAATATAGGGCCTATTACTACTGCAATATTAGTAGACGTATAGAATATCGCAAATACACTACTGCGATCTTTCTCCTTAACTACATCAGCTACCATCGCTTGACTTGCTGGCCAATAGATACTTGTAAAAAGGCTAATCACTGTAAAACAGATAAAACTAATGGCAGGAGAATCAAGCCAAGGAGAGCTTGCTAAAGCAAAGACTAGGTAAGAAATCCCTTGCGCCAAGCTTGATAGGACCATCATTTTCTTTCTTCCGTATTTATCTGCATAATAGCCACCAAGTAGATTGGCAACAACCGAAAATCCTTGTGAAAGTATTAATAAGAACCCAGCAATCGATTTGCCAAATGATTCTGTAAAATAAATCGCTAAAAACGGGAAAAACATCCAAAATGTAACATTAACGGTTGATTCACCAGCAAGACGAATCTTTAAATTTCGATCCCAATCTCTAAGTCGCATCGTCATGTTTGTTGTTCACTCTCTTTCTATTTGCTTCTCCTATCATACCTTGATATTTCGGATTAGGAAAGACTTTCTTATTCCTTGGATTAACTGGTTTAGAATAAACAGTTTGCACAAAAAGAAAGAGGCATGTTAGTTAGCAACAACGCCTCTTATACTAATAGTTTTCTATTTTGCTATATTACATTATTATAGGTTTTCAACCATGCCTGTGCCATCAACATATTCCCAGCAGAATTCATATGTACTCCGTCTGTTGTCAACACTTGATGATTGGGTTTCTGTAAATATTCGATAAACACTTGATGTGTCGGGACAACTATTGCTTCATGTTTTATTGCTAATTGATGAATTACTGCTACATAATCCTTTAATAAAATATTCCCTTTTGCTTCTACCGATTCCTCGATGATTGTTGGTTCCATTAAAAAGATCCTAGCTTCCGTATTTATCTTTACTTGTGTTAAAAGGCGCTCATATATTTCCCTAAAAATAACAGGTGTAACTTGTTCCATATCAGGGTTGTCTAGCTGTCTCCATACATCATTTATTCCAATTGAAATAGATACTAAATCTGGGCGCAACGATAGGACATCCTCTTCCCACCTTTTCTCTAAATCTAGGATTCTATTTCCATTGATACCTTTATTAAAAAATACCGGCAATGCTTCAGGCTGATTAATGGCAATATAATCTTTAATATACCGAACATATCCATGACCGATATGTTCGCTATCTTCAAGTTTATCCGCCTGTGTAATACTATCTCCTATAAACACAAACCGTTGATTAGCAACCATCCTTATCCCTCCATCAAAACGCTTTCAATATTACAATAACACTTTTAACTCCCGCAAAGCAACAGGTAAGTACACCTAAATGAAAAGCCTCCATTGGAAAGAGAAAAAACACCAATGGAGACTTCTTAAGCTATGATATTATTGTTGCGCTTGCACAATTTTTTCTAGATTTCTTTCCATTACCTTAATATAATCCAATCCATTATCTTCATCTTCTTTGCTTAATACTTCTAATGTGCTAAGCACTTCTGTTTTTGCACCAATTTCAGATGCGAGTGTATCGGCAACCTTTTTAGATGCCGTTTCTTCAAAATAAATAACACTAATATCATGCTCTTTTGCAAAATCTTTTAATTCAGCTAAACGTTGTGCGTTTGGTTCTTGTTCTGGTGATAATCCAGCAATCGGCACTTGTGTAAGTCCATATTCACTAGCTAAGTATCCAAATGCAGCATGCTGGGTAATCATCTCTTTTTTCTCTACTTTACTTAAAGCGTCTTGATATTCTTGATCAAGTGCTGATAATTTCGCAATATATGCTTCACTATTTTGTTGATAGCTTTCCTTATTATCTGGATCTGCTTCAATTAGACTAGCTGTAATTGTTTCTACTTCTTTAATCGCTAGTGCTGGGCTTAACCACACATGCGGATCTTTCTCATGGCTATGCTCGTCTTCAGCTTCTTCACTATCATGATCATGGTCTTCCTCTTCGTTCTCATGATCGTGTTCTTCCTCTTCACTCTCATGATCATGTTCATCTGTAATTCCCTCTTTTAAAGTAATGTCACTACTTGCTTCAATGAACACTGTTTCTTTATTATCAACAGCAGCTTTAATTGTATCTACAAAGCTTTCCATATAAATACTATTAAAAATAAATAAATCTGATGCTTGGACATTTGCTATATCTTTCGGTGTCGGTTCCCAACCATGTGGCTCCTGACTAGAAGGTATAAGTATTTTTACATCTGCCTTATCACCAGCTATGTTTTTTGTAAATTCATACATTGGATAAAATGTTGTCATGATCTGTAGCTTTTCTTTGCTTGATCCACTAGACACATCATTTTCACCTTTCCCACATGCAGCTATTATCAATACTGCAAGTAACATTATACTAATTAATTTAAATTTTTTCCCCATTTATCTCACCCTGCCTTTTTAATTACTTTCATTATGCAATATTTTTCGGATATTTTCGTAAAGTTAGTTGCTTATCTCCTGTTTCTGTGCAAACAAGTGTAATATTTACTCTCATAATTACCAAACCTTTCTTTGTTCATACCCTAATTATGCATATGTGATACTGGATAAGTAACCTTGAATGGTGTATCAATACAAGTTTTATGTAAGCTACAATTAGGTTCGCCACCATTTATTGAAAACTGATGAAAATCATAAAGGTAGGAAAACTATTTTTAGCATCTTAACCTCCTTACTTAATATGCGAGGATTAAATAAGACCATTCCTCTTCATTATTCTCTTGTTCCCTCTACTGATTAAAAAAAATACCTACAGAAATTTTGGTCAGCTCATTATTTTCCCTTAAAACTCCTTTGGGAATTTTCAATAGGCTTAAAAACAAATCGAAACAATTACGATTTAGAGTGTTGAGTGAATAATCATTTCATCGACTATCTTATATTAACCGTAATCATTACGATTTGTAAAGTGTTTTATAAAAATTTTTTTCCATTGTTTTTTCTATTATTACGTATTGAAAGAACCATCTTAAGCAAAATATTATACAGAAAAAGCTATACTAACCGTCTTCCACGGTGTAAGTATAGCTTTTCTGTATAAGTAATCGGCTGAAAATAGTATTTTACAAAGTCTCCACTTTCGATTTAAAATAAACTCGTTCTTTTTTCTTCCCTGATTCGTAAACCGCACAAATCATTTCTTGTGTTTTTAAGGCATCTTCCCCTGTGATGTCTAAAGGGATTCCCTTAGCTAATGAATCATAAAAATTATTTATTTGCTTCACATGACTTACTCCCCAATATCCTTTTACTCCATTTTCATAATCGAAGGTTTCCTGTGGATTATTATCTGCAATAAATTCTCTTCCATCAAGTAAACGGACTGTTGCCCGGTCTGCAACCATTTTGGCAATTCCCTTTTCACAATGTAATTCAATTTCAACAGGTGCATCATACGTATAATAATTAATGGCATGGAAAGCTGTAACGATGCCATTTTTATAGGCTACAACCCCTTCTGCTGCATCTTCCACTTCTATCATTTCATGTGCCCGATTACTTATCGATGCATCTACATACTTAATATCATCAGCAATAAACCATCTCATTAAATCCATTGTATGGATTGCTTGATCGATTATTACCCCTCCGCCTTCTTTTTCCCATGTACCTTTCCAATCGCTTTTTTGATAATAATCATCCGATCGGTCCCATGTAACAGATAGCTTACCCGACTTTATCGTACCAAGTTCTCCATTATCCAGCATTCTCTTTATTAGCTGTGAACCAGGATTATAGCGATTTTGGAAAATAACACCAAGGGTTACCTCATTTTCTTTTGCTGTCTCAACCATTGCTTTCGCATCGTTATAGTGAATAGACATCGGTTTCTCTGTCAAAATATGAATCTTTCTTTTTGCTGCTTCTATTGTTACTGGTGCATGGAGATGATGTGGCAAACAGATATGCAAAACATCTATCTTTTCTTTTTCAAACATTTCCATATAATCAGTATAGATTCCACATTGATAGATTTTTGCTTTTTCTTCTGCTCGTTCTTGTTTCACATCACAAACAGCTACTAGCTCTGCATCTTCTCTTGAGACAATCGACTGTGCATGCATAGGAAAAATATTGCCACAACCAATAATAGCTACCTTTAACTTAGACATATGTCTCCCCCATTTCTATTAGTAGAATACTATGCGATTCTTTATACCCACCACATTTGGGACGGTTTTTCCTCAATTAGGACAGATTTCAAGTTGGTCACCGCTCTTGTTAATCCCTCTCTAATCGACATTATTGGATCTTCGTGTTCAATGCTAACTACATAGTCATATCCATAGGTGCGCAAAGCACTTATCATATCAGACCATTCACTAACACTATGTCCACATCCAACCGAGCGAAATGTCCATGCTCTCGTTTGCACTTCGCCATATGGCTGCATATCTGTTAAACCATACATATTGACATTTTCTTGATCTATATACGTATCTTTTGCATGAAAATGATGAATGGCATTTGCCCTCGCTAGAATTTTTATAGCTGCAACTGGATCAATTCCTTGCCACCATAAATGGCTTGGATCAAGGTTTGCTCCAATAGCATCACAAGTTTCTTCTCGTAGTTTTAATAGTGTATAGGGGGTATGCACGAGAAATCCACCATGTAATTCTAAGCCAATTTTCACTCCATGCTCTTTTGCGAAATCCCCTACTTTCTTCCAATAAGGGATTAACTTTTCTTCCCATTGCCATTTTTTCACGTCACTATATTCATTTGGCCACGGTGTAACAGGCCAGTTTGGATATTTCGCTCCATCATGATCTCCAGCAGTTCCTGAAAAGCAATTTACAACAGGAATATTCATTAAGGATGCTAGTTTTATTGTTTTAATCAATGTTTCATGAGATTCCTTTGCGAACGCTTCTTGTGGTGAAATGGGATTCCCATGGCAGCTGAATGCACTAATGAAAAGGTCGCGCTCTGCAATTTTTTCAAGATATTCTTTTCGCTTTTCTTCTGAATCCAATAATTCATCTACATTACAATGATTGTTTCCAGGATAACCACCTGTACCAATTTCTACAGCTTGTATTCCTGCTTCTTTCACTGCATCAAGCATTTCTTCAAATGTTTTATCTGCAAATAAAACGGTAAACACACCTAATTTCATAAGAATTCTCCTTTCCAATATTCTGCATTGATTTTGTTAATAGGTCTTTATATTTTTGTAATTGTCTTTGTTTCTTGTGATGCTAATGCCGCAAGAATAATAGCTAAAGATTTCTTCCCTTCTTCTCCCGTTACAAGAGGATCTTTGTCTTCAAGAATACTTTCAATAAAATGGTCAATAACACCTGACTTATTTTGACCACCATCCTCATTTGACTGAATTCTACCTAACTCATAATTTACTTTTTCACCATTTGTGTACTGGATAATTAATGAATAGTTTGGATCATCTTCTAAGCGAATTACTGCTTTTTCTGCATAGATAACGGTAGAATTATCTTCTTTCCCTCTATAAGCCCAGCTCGCTGTAAGCGTTCCGATAACACCACTCTCTGTTCGTAATATACAAACAGCATTGTCATCTACACTTGAGAATTCTTTCGCATTTGTTTCTACAAAAGCCCCTACTTCAGCAAATTCTTCTCCTAATACATACCGTAATAAATCTGCTTTATGTACACCTAAATCTCCCATCGCACCAATAAAAGCCTCTTCCTTTTTAAAGAACCAACTGTCTTTGCCATCTACACTCCAGCCTTCTGGACCACCATGACCGAATGTCGTACGGAAACTATATATCTTTCCAACTTTCCCACTTTTAATTAACTGATGTGCTTTTTGATGGGAGGAAACAAAACGTTGATTATGTCCAATCATCAATTTTTTCCCACTCTTTTTAGCCGCTTCGATCATTTGATTTGCTTCTTCTTCTGATGTCGCCATTGGCTTTTCACAAAGTACATGTTTTCCAGCATGTAAAGCATCAATGGAAATAGGAGCATGAAGATAATTTGGAGTGCACACGCTAACAGCATCTATTTCTGCCATTTTTAACAAGTCTTTATAATCGGTAAATGCTTTCACTTGATATTTCTCAGCCACTTCTGCTGCTCTTACTTCGTTGATGTCACATACCGCAACTAATTCCACTTGCTCATTCCACAGATACTCCGGGATATGCCGATGTTGCGCAATACTGCCACACCCAATTACACCAATCTTTAATTTAGCCATTTCCATTACCTCCTCTATTTACTTAACAGATATTGTTTCGATAGGCTTTGCATTCCCATACACTGGTCTCTTCCGTTTAACTGGTGTTGCCCATTTAACTGCATTGCTAATGACTTTTTGAATATCTTTATGATGATAGGTTGGGTATGTCTCATGTCCTGGTCTAAAATAAAAAACCTTCCCGTTTCCTCTTGCATACGTGCAGCCGCTGCGGAAAACCTCTCCTCCTTCAAACCAGCTAGTGAAAATAAGTTCATCTGGTGCTGGTATATCAAAATGTTCCCCGTACATTTCTTCTTTTTCTAATTCAATATATTCATTAATTCCTTCCACAATTGGGTGATTAGGAGCTACCACCCATAGTCTTTCGCGATCATCTGCTTCCCTCCACTTGAGGTCACAGCTAGTACCCATTAAAGATTTGAAAATTTTAGAAAAATGACCAGAGTGAAGAACTATTAATCCCATTCCATCTAAAACACGTTGTTTCACTTTTTGTACGATTTCGTCCTGTACTTCATGATGCGCTAAATGGCCCCACCAAACCAATACATCTGTGTTATTCAATACTTCCTCTGTCAATCCATGCTCTGGTTCATCTAAAGTTGCCGTATGTGTTTGATAGCCCTCTTTCTCCAAAAATGCCGCAATCGTACCATGAATGCCATTTGGATAAATCTCCGCAACAAGTGGGTTTTTCTTCTCATGACGGTTTTCATTCCAGATTGTAATCATTGTTTTGTATCTCCTTTTCTCAATCTATGTATACGCTTTATTATAATAAATCAAAACAAATAAAAAAATACTTAATCCTGTCTTTTTTTTATACAATTATGTCATTTCATTATCTGCTTTTTGCTACAATAGAAGGAAGAACAATATCTTTACAACCTATTCAAATAGGAGGAGAAGATGAAGTGGAAATGAGGACTAAGCACACCTATAATCAGCCAGTAAATGAAAAAGTTATTTACCAAAATCCTCTTCTATCCCTAAAAGTATGGGAGATAAACGAAGAAAGGGAAAACGCAATAACTTCTGTTGAATATCACCCTTGGCACTATCATAAAGAAGTGGAGTTACTTGCCATTGTTGATGGAAATTTGGCGGTGCAAACAAAAGAAAAGGATCAAACACTTTCTGCAGGAGATGTACTGATTATGGGGGCGTCACAACCTCATAGAACAAGTAAAGCTAGTGGCGGCAATTTGCGTTATATCGTCTTGCAAATAAATTTACATAAACATTTTGATCAAAGCATCCTTCCTTATTTCTATTGTTTTTCAGAAATAACACATCCATTAGACAGGATAAATTATATCTTTGAAGATAATAAGCAAATAAAACAAGAGGTGCATTTTTTAATTAACGAGATACATAAGGAAAGTCAAACAAAAGAAAAAGGCTATGAAATTGCCATCAATTATTCAATCAAACGGCTTCTTCTTTTATTAATTAGAAACGATACAAAAAATATGCTCCATTATTCAGAAGAACAAGACCTTTCCAGACTTAAGCCTGTTTTAGATTATATTGATCGTCATTTAGAAGACCGGATACTTGTAGAGGATGTCTGTGAGCTCTTAAATTTTAGCTATCATTATTTCATTAAATACTTTAAAAAAGTCATGGGTATGTCTTTTGTCGATTATATGAATCTAAAGCGAATAAAAAAAGCCGAATTATTACTATTAACTACAGACAAAAGCATTTTAGAAATAAGCTATGAAGTCGGGATAATGAATATCGCTCAATTTTATAAACTTTTCAAACGGGCAAATCAGTGTTCACCTAAAGCATTTAAAAATAAAATGCAAAAAAACTAAACCCTTTAAACAGCTGACAAGCACAGCTGTTTTTATTTGTGACGATTTTGTAAATTTTTTCTGATTTTTCACAAAAAAAGATCAGGAAATTAATAAACCCCCTTCACCTTTGTCATAACTTGTCGAAATAATAATTAACATTTGATTATACTGCAAATATGAATCCGTTCATCTAGTCCTTCGTTCATATAGCAAATAGTGTCTAAGAAGCAATTTATACACCGTTACACAAAATTTATGGAAAGGAGCTATGATTGATGAGAATTTTAAAATCATTAAATCAAAATTTAAAATTAAGCACTAAACTCTACATTGCATTTGCCCTTATTCTAATTGTTCCTACTATAACAGTAGCCTACCTATCTATCCAAAGTGCTAAACATGAACTTAGCGAGAACATAATGGAAAGCACAAAAGAGAACGTCAAGTTATTAAATAGTAGTATCGACAGTACCATTTCTCCCAAACTATATGATGCAAATTATTTAGCAGATATAATAACAGGAGAATTATTCGAAAAACAAGGAGATAATCCTGATGCTCTAATGTCAAAGCTAGACCAGTATAAAGGACTTCACCCAGAAGCTGTAGCCGTTTATTTAGGAACACAGGATGGGAAAATGTACACCTCTCCAGCTCTAGATCTACCAGACGATTATGACCCAAGAGATAGAACTTGGTTTACACAAGCAATGAACAATTCAGTGGATAAAGCCATCGTAACAAATCCTTATATAGATGCTAGTTCTGGAGAAATGGTAGTAACCATTACTAGGAAAACAGCAGATGGTTCCGGAGTAATTGGCATTGATCTTAATCTCTCTACTTTAGAAAAAACAACCAAAGAAGTAGCAGTTGGGAATGAAGGCTACATAATTCTATTGGATACAGAGCAAAACTATCTTGTCAGCCCAATAAATGAAGCTGGAACACAGGTTGACCAAAATTTTCCTGACTTATATGAGCAAAATTCTGGAGTGCATCACTATAAAACAAACGGTCAGGATCGAACACTTTATTATTTAACAAATGAGAATACAGGATGGAAAATTGTTGGTTCTATGCTGGATGCTGAAACAAATGCTGCAGTAAAACCTATCCTACAAAAAAGTCTTTTAGTTGTGGTCGCTTCTATTATTTTTGGAGGAGCTATCATTATTTTAATTATTCGTTCACTTGTTAGCAGATTAAAAGAAATTCAGAATAAAGCAAAAAAAATAAGCGATGGGGACCTTACAGAAGAGATAACGCTTCAGTCAAACGATGAAATCGGACAACTTGACCACTCATTTACTTCCATGCAATCAAGTCTAAAGACGCTTTTAAAAACACTAGAGCACCATTCTTTAATGGTTTCCGCAACGGCTGAAGAGCTAAACGCTAGTGCTGGTCAAACAAGTGAAGCTAGTGAGCAAGTTGCAACCGCCATCCAACATGTGGCGGTTAGTGCTGAAAAACAAACAGAAGGCGTAGAAGCAAATATATTATCTTTAAATCAAATAGTAAATAGTACAAACACAGTTTTGCTAAATGCTAATGAAGTATTAAATCGCACCAAAACTACTACTCAAAATGCCGAAGTAGGAAAAGCGATTGTCCAACAAACGGTTAATCAAATGAATGAAATTCATCATTCCGTATCTGATACGAATAAAGTAATTGCTTCATTACATGATCGTACGAAAGAGATTGGTACTATCGTAGACGTCATCACTGCTATTTCCAATCAGACTAATTTACTCGCCCTGAATGCTGCAATTGAAGCAGCAAGAGCTGGAGAATCTGGACAGGGCTTTACTGTCGTAGCTGATGAAGTAAGAAAACTAGCTGAACAATCTCAAATTTCTGCTAGTCAAATTACTGAAATCATCAAGGCAATCCAACAAGATACAAAAGAAACAGTTCATACGATGTCCACTGTAGAAAGTAATGTACAAAAAGGCCTTGAAATTTCAGATGAAGCCATCAATACATTTATGGAAATATATGATAATATGAATCTAATTTCCCCACAAATGTCTCAAGTAGCTTCGACACTTAATGAAATATTAACTTTTGTGCAAAACACAGAAAAAACAGCTGCACTTATATCTGATTTAGCCAAAAACAATGCTGCTTCTTCCGAAGAGGTTGCAGCTTCAACAGAAGAACAACTTGCTGCAATGGAAGAAATATCTTCCTCTGCCAATACACTAGCTTCCATGACAGAGGACTTGATTCAGTTAATCAAAAAGTACAAATTTTAATTGGAGAAAAATACACAAGTTTGCGTCAGAAATATTCGTATTGGAAATAGTCTGAACTATTCTATCCCTCCATATAGATTACTATATAGAGGGATTCTATCAACATAGAGAAAAGGAAGTGAAACAATTGAGTCATAATCATGTCTTATTAATTATCGGTGGTGACTTTAGGCAGCTTGAAGTGATTCGCATTTTAGCACCTAAGCTTAGTAAAATATATTTAATTGGGTTTGAAGATGCCTCTATTCCTTATAAGGATGTCATCAAAGTAACTGGGCAAACAGCCCCACTTCATGAAGTAGATAGTATTCTCTTGCCTATTCCAGGGATTCAAGATAATGGCATTGCTGAATCGACTTTTTCAAAGGAAAAAATAATTCTCACAAAAGAACTAATAAATAAAACGAAACCTAATTCAACTATATACTCTGGCATTATTACCCCTTTCTTAAACCAACTGGCTACAGAAACGAATCGTCAATTGGTTGCTCTATTTGCAAGAAATGATGTAGCGATTCTTAATTCAATTCCAACTGCAGAAGGCGCATTAATGCTCGCTATAAAGCATACAGACATTACAATACATAATGCCAACGTACTTGTTCTTGGTTTTGGGAGAATCGGCAAAACGATTACCCGCCTTTTTTCAGCAGTTGGTGCAAAGGTAACTGTCCTTGTTAATAAAAAAGAGGATGAAGCTAGAGTAATGGAAATGGGATTCCACCCTCTACTCGAAGCTTCATTAGAGTCTACAATTCCATCCCAGCATATTGTTATTAATACTATTCCTGCACTTATTCTGACTGCTACCCTTATTAAAAAAATGTCAAGCGACGCTCTAATTATCGATTTAGCTAGCAAGCCAGGCGGAACTGATTTTACCGCTGCAAAAAAGCATAATATCCAAACATTATGGCCACTAGGTTTACCTGCAAAAGTGGCACCAAGAACGGCAGGTACTATTATTGGTAAAACTTTATTGGAGTTACTGAAATAAGAATAATTTGGAATGGCGCAAATGGCCATTAACCAATTAGAGCAGGATAAAATCATTGAATTAGATGGTGAAAGAAAGGTACAATTAGTAAATAATCTACTTGTCGCGATTGTCTCAGAAAATCCTACAACTCCTGTAATTAATACAGGTACTTTATATTAATGAGTGGTATAAATGACGAAGAAAAAAAGCTTTCCATTACGCATTGATCCAGAGCTATACGAAGTACTGCAAAAATGGGCTGCAGATGATTTCCGCAGCATTAACAGTCATATAGAGTATTTGCTTCGTGAATCTGCCAAAAAAGCCAAACGATTTCCAAAACAAAAAGAAGAATGACAGAATCACAAAAGAAGACCAGTCCTTTTACGAAGGTTCTGGTCTTCTTCTAATTATACTGCTATTTTTCTAGCTTAATAATTCCATGATATCTTCTTCTGTTATGGACGATATCATTTTTTCATCTGTATCAATAATTTCATCCACTAAACTTTTTTTCTTTTCCTGTAGTTCAAATATTTTCTCTTCTATTGTTCCTTTGGAGAATAATTTGATGACATCAACAATATTTTCTTGCCCCATCCTATGCGCACGATCTGCAGCTTGCTCTTCAACTGCAGGATTCCACCATGTATCATATAGAATAACTGTATCAGCTGTCATTAAATTTAATCCTGTTCCCCCTGCTTTTAAGCTTATCAAAAAGTAGTCTCGTTCTCCCAAATTATAGCGATGACATAATTCCACTCTTTCATCAGAGGGAGTATTTCCATCCAAATAAAAGAACGACAAACCCTTCTTCGCTAATTCCTGTCCGATAATATCCAGCATACTGGTAAATTGCGAAAAAATCAGTACTCTTCGATTCGAACGTTGCGATTCTTCCATTAATTCCATTAAATGCGCTAACTTGGCTGATCCACCCTCATAATTTTCTACAAATAGGGCAGGATGGCAGCATATTTGTCGTAGCCTCGTCAACCCAGCAAGAATTCTAATCTTATTTTTTCGCAATGTATCTTTGTTTAAGTGCTTTAGAGCATCATGCCTTAGTTTTGACAAATATGCTGCGTATAGTCTTTTTTGCTCTGGTAACAATTCCACCATTTCGCTCCACTGTCTTTTCTCCGGTAGTTCTGCTAATACATCCTCTTTTAACCGTCGCAGCATAAAGGGTCTTATTTTTTTCGCAATCTGCTTATTAGTAAGATTTGCGTATTCCTTTAACCCCTTCAATAACTCAGGAAATACAATATGAAAAATAGACCACAGCTCTTCAATGGAATTCTCAAGCGGTGTTCCTGTTAAGGCAAAACGATTTATTGCCTTTATTTTTTTCACTGATTTAGCTGTTTGCGAAAGTGGATTTTTGAAATACTGTGCCTCATCAAAGAAAACAGTATGGAGAGATTGCTGTTCATACCATTGAATATCTTGTCTAATTAATGGATATGACGTTATCAGAACATCGATATTTTCTAAATCCATTTGTAACTGTGCCCGCTCCTTCTTGTTCCCATCAAGGACAAGACATTGAATAGTTGGAGCGAACTTCATGATTTCTCTCTGCCAATTATAAAGGAGCGACGATGGGCAAACGACTAGCACTTTTTGCTTTGATTTTCGAATCACTGGTAATTCAGACATGATAAAGGCAATACTTTGAAGCGTTTTTCCCAACCCCATATCGTCTGCTAAAATTCCGCCGAAGTGGAATTTCGCTAAAGTTTTCATCCACCTATACCCATCCTTCTGGTACGATTTCAGGACATCCTCTAAAACAGCGGGAACCTTAATCATTAATGTTTCTGGATGCAGAAGTGATTCTATCAACTGTTGATAGGATTCATCTAGTTTAAATATCTTTCGGTCTTCCTCTATAAAAGATAAGCTTTCTAAAAGGGTCAGTTCAAATCCGCTGACAAAATCCTTGTCTTTGATTTGTGGGGAAAGAAGATAACGTTGAATTTCCTCCATCTCTCGCGTTTTTAAGGCAAAAAGAGAGCCATCCTGTAAACGATAATATTTTCGCTTTTCTTCTAAAGCAGCTAACAGTCCTTTTATTTCTCGTTCCGGAAATCCTTCCATCTCAAATTTAAACTCTAGCCAATTAATCCGATCCTTTTTTAATTTCACCGAAAACCGTGGCCAAGTTTTTTCCTTAAAAATTCTATTTCTAATCGCTGTTGTTGCATAGACTTTTACAAGCTTTTGCAACTTCGGTAATACGTAATACAAAAAATCAAACTCTAATTCTTCGTTATAAAGCATATATCCACTATCCGTTTTCGCAAATGAACTTCCATCCATCAGCTCCAATATCACTTCTTCTTTTTTCCAATCTCGAAGAAGCACTCCATCGATGTCTTTATCTCGTTCATGAACTGGATTAATGACGATATTTTCATAGCGGAATTCTAAACTTGCCAACAATCGATTATTTACTCTATCTAAATAGAGCTCTGCTTGCAGGGGCGCTTTTCCTATTTTTTTTGAAAGTTCTTTCTCCAATTGAACTTCCCCTAATTTTTTCAAGCCTGGAGCAACATTTTCTAAAAAGAAGTCTATTTGATTGTTTGCAATAGGGATATAATTCTTGCCAACCTTCTCTGTCATTCTTTTCATTTCCACAAGCCTGTTAAAATCCTCTGATTCCAATTGAATGACATTTCCGTCAATCATGACTGCATAATATTGATGCAAGAACAGAATAGATTCCATTCCTTGAACATTCAATTGATAGCTTCCTGTGTCCTGCTGATATAAGTGAAATGTTAGTGGGAGTGGTTCCCGAGAAACTTGCAAAGGCATTCTAGTTCCACTATATTCTTCTAAAAAACTTAATTCCTTCCAGTGTGAACGAAGGGAAATCCAAGAAGATGGAGGTATTAATAAAGTATCTTCTTCCCCTATGTTGTCCATTTCGTTGTGATGATTCAAGAAAATGGATTCATCGCTTACCACTTTCCATAATTCTTGAAGAATTGCTTCACTTTCTTCCTTTACACAGTGTAACTTTGGGTCAAAATTCTGCCCCAGAGCATATTGATACATATTGCCGGCATTTATTACTTCTAAAAATTGACGAATGTTTTTTATTTTATTGGATAAAAGGTGAATTTCGATGCCAAACATATTCGCTTCTGATCCAACTGGAATAATTTTCATCAAAAATTCAACTGGAACTACTTCTCTTTTCTCAAAGTGGCGTTGTTTCTTTGGTGAAGGAAAACTAGTCTGATTAAATAAAGCAAAAAAATCATCTGATACATTTGTATTCGTTTCTTGCATAGTAGCAGGCTCCTTGCCACTCAGCTGAAATTTCTTAATCTCCAGCAAAACAGCTGCAATATGCTGACATTCTTTTTGAAAGGAAGCTAGCTTTGGACAAGAACAATTCGCTTTTATTTCACCAGCTTCTACAGCCACCATTACAGCAAAGTCTTCTGCTGCTTGAACGAATGCTTCACAGTAGTCTTCTCTATATTCTTTAAACAACACCTTATGATTCTTTGAAAATGCCTCGCCTCTTTTTAAAGAAACAGGACCACACATCTCCAGGACCATTTTTCGTGTAATAACGATATTCAACAATCTAATCTCCTTCTTTTAATATTACAAGTTACGCACAAATACCTCCTTACACTTTACTACTTTTTTCATAACATTTCTATTATGGGAGTATTGTAAAATTAGGTAGAAGTTTTGTTTATATATGTATGAATGATTGTGTATTGATTGGATTGGCATTTTTGGAAAATATTTTTGATTTTTGACTATTTAATCTTTTTTCCGCTATAAAAAAGTGGACAAACTCCCACTTTCAAGAAGCTTGTCCACTAAAATAGATTTATTTTGAAAGTTTATTCCTTTTAATAGCTATTAGCAACTAGTAATTGGACTGCTGATTGGAGTTTTTCCTTTAATTCATCTGGAGCCGTTAAATAGAGAATTCCATTGCCTTCTATGCTTGGTTTATTTCCTAATGGGATGGTTCTTTTAATTAATTGAGCATAAATTTCTGGCTCTGTTAAATTTCGTTCAAAAGCTTCATTACTAATTAATTTAATTAATGCTAAAGCACCGCTCACATGAGGGGCAGCCATCGAGGTTCCTGTTAGGCTTGCGTATTTCCCATCTAAAAAGGTAGAGAGAATTTCTTCCCCAGGAGCTACTAAATCAACTTCTCGATTCGAATTGGAAAAACGAGAAGAATTTCGCTCTAAGTCTACGGCACCAACACTTATCACTTCATTATAGGCAGCCGGATATCCTAATTCTTCGGTTGAATCTAGGCCATCCCCTTCATTCCCCGCTGCACACACGACGAGAATTTGGGCTTCGACAGCTTTTTTCACTGCCTCATGTAATTCTGCTACATCCTCAGGTCCACCAAGACTCATGGAAATAATATCTGCCCCTTGCTCAATGGCATAATAAATTCCGTTTATAATCCAATCATATTGCCCAGTACCTTGTCCATTTAAAACCTTTACAATTAAAAGAGAAACTTCTGGCGCAACTCCTGTCAATCCGCTGTCTTTTCCTGATGCCCCAATTGTTCCAGCAACATGTGTCCCATGCCCATTATAATCCATATAAACTTCCGGACTGCCGTTGTCATCATCGGTAAAGTTTTTCCCACCTATAATCCGTTCTTGCAAATCTGGATGATTTATATCACACCCAGTATCCAAGATGGCAATGGTTATCCCTTTTCCTTTTGTTTTATTCCATAAATCAGGTGCTTGAATTAGTTCAATTCCTTTTGGTATTTCTGTTGATAGATCCAATACTTCTTTCACTTGATAAGGAATTACTCTACATTTTTTTTTCATATAACAGCCTCCTAATAATAGAATCACTAACACAATAAATATTTTAACAATTCCGAATTATTTTGATAAGAGGCTTAAGACTCAAATTAAGAACATTTGTTCTAAATGACTAATTATCATTTCTCCTTGCAAAAAAAATGGCCTACATAGATAGACCATTTTCTTCTTCCTATTCTTTTAGCTGAATAAATAACCGCTTATCTTACTTCATATTTTTTCCTACATATTAAATAAAAAGCAACAAAAATGACAATGGACCAGATCAACGAATACAATGGACTTGTATCAATAATTCTAAAAAGACTTGGGATATCACCTGCAACTGAATCATCATATGTAAATAATAAGAAGATCATCATATTATTTGCCGCATGTGCACCAATGGATAGCTCTAAACTGCCTGTTTTTACAGCTATAAAGGTTAAAGCAAATCCTGCAAGCAAATAATCTAAGCCTACTAATATGGCAGAATCATTCATTTCAGGATTAGTAAAATGCAAAGATCCAAAAATTAGTCCAACAATTAGTGCTAATAAAATAGGATTTTTTAGTTTTTTTCCTACCCATTGTAGTAATAATCCCCTAAATAAAAGCTCTTCTACCGTTGTTTGAATTGGAACAAAAAGAATAACGACAAGGAATAAAAAGACATAATCAGAAAGTGAAACATTATTCCACTTATAATCAGGGGCATTTATCAAGAAATCAATAACAGATGTAACAAGGAATAGCCCAGTAAATATGGCGAATCCCCAGCCAATCTTTTTCCAATTTACTCTTTCTTCCCCTGTAATCAATGTTCGAAATTTTCTTTTGTGTATAAATCGTACGCCAATCCATAAACCAACTAAAGCAAAGATATAAATAATATGTGTCATTAATAAACTAATAGTGCCATTTCCGCCGACAACCATGCCTGTATCCAAATCTATAAATGTAGCATCGTTCCCGTCCAACTCCACGCGCAATAACTCGATGATGAAATAAACAATAGAACCAGCAATCATAAATCCAACAGCTAATAAAATAGATGCTAAATAGCGCGGCCAGCTATTGTTTCCTTCTTTTACATTCAAATAATGTTTCATTCATCTACTCCTTTGTACCATTATTTTTCAGCTGATACGCTCGTTCCAAATCAAAATTTGCACGTATTTCACCGATTTTTTCTTTTCTTGCATTTAGCACTGGTGTATGCACATATTTTTCTAAATCTGTAAAAATTCCCTCCTCTTTATAGCCTAGCTGACTTAGAACCTCCATTGCCGCAACATTTACTGCTCGTGTTCCTCCATCTTCTACCTTAATCGCAATTCCGATTCCTTCTTTGACAAGGCCAATACACTGAACAGCCTCAGCACCTGCTTTTGAAACAATCCGTCCTTGATAAGCGTTCATTAAGTCCGTATCAAATCTGCTTGTGCCGCCAACCATTTCAGGAAATTCCATCATGCTATCTCTTATCCGTTTGACTATCTTTATTCGCTTTTCTGATTTAATAGAATCAGGGCTCGCTAGTCTTGCATAACCTAGTGCTACATGATATAAAGGTAGTTGATGGACTGGTACGCCACAACCATCTACACTAAGATTTATTTTTTCTTTTGGAAAATCACATATTTCTTCTATCGCCTCTAATATTCGCTGCTGATGAGGATGCTCTACTTCTCGATAATTAGCAATATCTTCCTTCATATGAATAGCAGTAGCAAGCATACCGGTATGCTTTCCAGAACAATTACTGTAAACAGGGGTCACATCTCCTCCATTTCTCAACAGCTCTTTATAGCTTGTTAAATTCCATGGTGTATGTGTTCCACATTGTAGGTGATCCTCTTTAATCCCTAATCTTTCTAACAGCTGAAGAATTGTTTCTCGATGGAAGGATTCTCCAGCATGGGAAGCACACGCAATTGCTATTTCTGCATTACTATATGAATATGTATCAGCTGCTCCTGTCTCTAAAAGGGGAATCGCTTGAAATGGCTTCATCGACGATCTAGGAAAAGTCATTCTATTGGGATTTCCATAGGAATATAGCAATCTACCTTCTTTATTTACTACAGCAATATGAATATTATGTGTACTTTCTAGATATTTTCCGCGATAGACAAGTATAGGCTTATTCAATACAATCGACTCCTTTTTATCTATAAAACATCAAATTTTTCTTTTAAAGCTTCATATTGGAAACCTTGTTTTTGATAGTTTTGCTTTTTATACATTTCTTTTGGTGTGTCTTCACCATCTGCCAGCAAGATAATCGTCTTATCTGGAAATAAGTCCATCACCATTTTTTGCATACGAGCAGCAATCCCTTTTCGCTGATATTCATCAATTACAAAGATTCCGTCAATTTCGACTGTTTTATAGCCAAGAATTACTTCTAAAGCACCAGCCCCTTTTCCTTTATAATAAGCAATTATCTGCAAGAAATGAGGATTGCTAAAATTTTTCCGATATACTTCTGTTTTTCCTTTTGCATAATCTATTCCATATTTCAAGTCTTGATTATATTCTAATTGTAAATAGTCCTCAAAATTCTCCTCCGTAACTTTCTGAATAAGAATATCTTCAATAGGAGACAATACAGGAAATTCACGAGGATTAATCGCATAAAGTTCAGTAAATCCCACGTCATAATAACATTTACTTACAATATGCTCTTGTAGCTCCTTCGTAAACTTTTGGTTTTCTGGAAAAATAAACTTAAGATGCTTTTGACCAGTCTTTTGGTGAAACACTTTAAGGTATTCCTCCGCCTGCTCAAATTCGCTTATTGTAGGCATTGTTTTAAACTGTATAAAATTACTGTCATATTGAAGCAACATTTCCTCATTATGAACATGGATCCAATTAATAGATTCCATTATTTGTTTCCCTTCCTTGTGGATGTTGCTATAGGTCACTTTCTCCATGTTGTATTCTCCTACCTTCTTCTCAAACTACTTTTTTACCGTAATATACTAATAATAAACGATTCATTTATAGAAATCAGTAGATTATAGAAAAAATGACATTATTAAAATTTAACCACACGTAAATAGGACTGTCTCTAAAGAAACAGCCCTACTTAAATGATTATTCTCTCTTTGATTATATTGCTTCTGCATTTTCCTTCCTTTCCCTCCATAAAAACACTTCGTTCCCCATTTCATTATATTGCACTTTTTGAAAGATTTGCATCATCATTAAAATACCTCTACCACGTTCCTCTAAGACGATATCACTCATGAGCTTTTCTGTTCCATATTTTTCAATATCATTGATTTTCTTTGTTACATTAAACCCATTCCCATGATCTTTAATTCGCATGTCAATCGCTCTATTTGTATAATGTATATCTAATATAACAGGAAAATCCCCATGTTCTATTGCATTGTTTATAGCTTCGCCTATTCCCACGCTAAGCATAAAATCCTCTGACAACCAATCTCTTAAATCCTTATTTATCTTACCTTTCCATTCTTTTTCTGTATGATCATGTATTACTATCTTTTGATAGCTAATAAGTTCACTCATATGCTGCCCCCTGTTTTTAAAAAAGCACAAGCTCCTTATTAACGATAAGGATCGTCAAAGCACATCAACTAAATAATCGAATCTCTAATAGTTATAATTATCGTATTAGTGTACCTTTTTCTTGATAGCGGAGACTTGATTTATGCTGGTACATTGATGCTGGAACTGAACATTCATTAGAAATATGACTCTTTTATATTCGTAAAAAAAGCTAACAAAACAAGGATAGTTTGGTTAGCCGGTTGCGCTAGTAGCTCATAATCAACAAAGCGCCCAAATAAGTTGATTAATCAAAGCTTTCTACCTTTATAACTTTCTCATAATTTAACAAGTTTTTAAATTATATAGTATTATATACCCATACCAATGAAACATAAACCTATTTTAAGAGAAATCATAAAAAATATAAAGCTCCCTATATTTCACCTTTTGAAACAATTTTAATTTAAATTGAATGAGAACCCTTTAACCATCAGGAGAAAAAGAAAAGAAGCCATCAGTATCTTTTACTGATGACTTGGATCGACAAAAAAGAAAGCAATTCGGAGTACTAATATGAGAGCACTCCCATTATATCCATTTAGTCTCTCTATAAATCTTCCCACTATTCTTTTATTCTATTACCCGAAACTTCCATTTTGTTTCTGCATAATACGTATCTTCTGGTTTCAAAACGACGGATGGGAATTCAGGGTGATTTATTGCATCAGGAAGACCTTGCGTTTCTAAGCATACCCCTAAGTATTTTCTTCCAATTACGCCATTAAAATCATACTTATCCTCTAACTGGTTGCCTGTATAAAGAATGATTGCAGGCTGATTTGTAACTAAAGACAATTCCCTACCACTTTCTTTATCTTGTAAAATAGCAGAATGTGTACCTTCAGCAGAGAAGATAAGTGGATGATCATAGCCATTGCCTACTAAAATATTTTGTTCGAAGTTATTGTCCATTCCTTCTTTCAATAGCTTTCCTTCTGCAAAATCAAATGGCGTATTTTCTGTTGGGACCATTTTTCCTGTTGGAATAAATCCTTCATCTAGTTCTAAGAAACGATCAACATCAGCAATTAGTTCATGATTAGTTATATCTCTTTTATTATTCCCACTTAAATTAAAATAGGAATGATTGGTCACTGTTACAGGTGTTTCTTTGTCTGTTTTTCCGTGGTATGTTAGGACTATTTCATTCTCATTAGTCAGTAAATAATCTACAGTAAAGTCAAAATTACCTGGATAACCTTCTTCTCCATCTGGACTATGATATGTATAGCGAATTCCAATTGCCCCTTCCTCTTCTACAATAGAAGAATCAAAGACTACTTCACTCCAACCAACATTTCCCCCATGTAAGTGATTAGGAGGAGTATTTGTATTTAATCGATACTCTTTTCCATTAAGTTCGAATTGACCACGATTAATTCTTCCTGCAACGCGCCCAACAATCGCCCCTAAATAAGGACCTGGATACTGTCTATACTCCTCTAATGTTTCAAAGCCAAGCACAACATTTTCCTTGTTTCCTTCCTTATCTGGAACTATAATTTTCGTGATAATGCAGCCATAATTCATACTAGAGAAACTCATTCCATTGTTATTCGTAAAAGTATATTCTGTTATCTTTGCTCCGTTTACTTCTCCCATTGATCTTTGACTATAATTCATATTAATCACTCCTTCTAATAATCATTCTTTCTCTCTTATTTTCCCACTTCAAATTTGAAATCGCCTTCATTTCCATGTCTTTAAATGAACATAGATTGAAACGCTTTCAATAGTTTGTTTACCCTATTAACTAATCCCCAACTATATCTTACTTTATTTTATCAGAATTGATAATATTTTTTTTATTTTTTCTAGAGAAAATAAAAAAAGCTGTCAATATCTCACTTATCGATGATGTTGACAGCTTCCGTAATGTTTTCGATCAAATGCTTACAACAAAAGCTTCATATGGCTTTAAATGCACATTTCCAAAATCCACACTTTCACGATGATAATTACTAATAATCACCTCATCACACTCGTTAAATTCTGGTAAATGCAGCATTTTTTCTTGGTCACTAAAGTTGGCCACTACTACCCAAGTTTTTCCTTCAAACTTTCGTGTATAAGCAAAAATCTCTTCTTCCGTATCTTCGATTAGCTCAAAATCTCCCCATACTACGATTGGATTATCTTTTCTCAATTGAATTAAAGATTGATAACAATAGAAGACGGAATTAGCATTTTCTAAATTATTCTTAACATTAATATCCAAATAATTCGGATTAACATGCAGCCACGGTGTCCCGGTAGTAAACCCTCCATTCTCCGTATCATCCCATTGAATAGGTGTTCTTGCATTGTCTCTACCTTTTACATTAATCGAATGAAGGATTTCCTCTTTCGTATACCCTTGCTCTATTCGCTCATAGTACATATTAATACTCTCTATATCATTCACTTCACTAATATCCGAAATTGGGCAATTAGTCATCCCAATCTCTTCCCCTTGATAAATATATGGAGTTCCTTTCATTAAATGTAAAAGGATGGCAAACATCTTTGCACTTTCCACCCGATACTCTTTATCATTTCCCCAACGAGATACGATTCTTGGTAAATCATGATTATTCCAAAACAAACTATTCCAACCTTCATTCCCAAGAGAAGTTTGCCATTTTGCTAGTATGGATTTTAATTGCTTTATTTCTAACGGCTTAAGGTCCCATTTTTGTTTCCCCTCTTGCTCGTCTAATCCAATATGTTCAAATTGAAAGACCATGGAAAGCTCATTTCTTGCTGGATTCGAATATAATTTAGCGATTTCAGGAGTTGCTCCCCAAGTTTCTCCTACTGTTAAAACATCATAATTACCAAACGATTTTTCATTCATTTCTTGAAGATAATCATGTAGCTTTGGTCCATTTCCAGTAATACCAAGATCTGGTTGTTTTCCTACTAAATCAATCACATCCATGCGGAAGCCACCGATTCCCTTTTCTAGCCAATAGTTCATCATATTCCAAACTTCTTCCCGCACTTTTTCATTTTCCCAATTTAAATCCGGCTGTCTTTTACTGAATAAATGCAAGAAATATTGTCCGCTATCTTCATCAAATTCCCAAGCAGAACCGCTAAAAGTAGATTTTAGCTCATTTGGTGCTTCACCATTTACCGGATCACGCCAAATATAGTAATCTCGGTATGGATTGTCTTTTCCTTTTTTGGCTTCAATAAACCATTTATGCTCATCTGACGTGTGGTTTACGACTAAATCCATAACAATTTTAATTCCTTTTTCATTCGCAGTTGCAATTAATTCATCCATATCTGCCATCGTACCAAATTCATCCATAATATCTTCATAATCACTAATATCATAGCCATTATCGTCATTAGGCGATTTGTATACAGGGCTTAGCCAAATAACATCGATTCCTAGTTTTTGCAAATAATCAAGACGATTGATGATTCCTCTTAAATCTCCAATTCCATCTCCATTACTGTCTTGAAAGCTTCTTGGATATATTTGATATACGACTGACGTTTGCCACCATTTCTTTTCCATTATATTACCTACTTTCTATGAAAATATATTCTGAACGTAAACGTTTACGTAAAGTTTAAAAAATTTTACTCCATCCTATTTATTACAGACGCCCTTTCTACTAAGCGAAATGGCATCCTTTCTGTTTTCACTTCTACTTTTTGCTGAATAGCCTCTATTATTTTTAAACAACCCTTCTCTCCCATTGCCTGAAACGGTTGCTCTATCGTTGTTAATGGAGGGACTGCCATTTCTGCAACTCTTGTATTATCATAGCCCATGACAGATAGATCATTTGGTATTTGTATGCCCAGTTCAAAGGCGGCTGAAATGATCCCAAGTGCTACCTCATCACTTACACAAAATACTGCTGTTATATCAGTCTTTTCTGCATGGAAAGCATAGAGCGCTTCTTTTCCTGCTGAAAAACTATAATCTCCTGCTTTTATATAGTTGGCAGAAAAGCTTATTTCATGATCACATAATGCCCTTTTATATCCTTCCATCCTTGCTATCCCAGCTACTCGATCAGAGAAGTCCACACCTGCCAAGCCTATTTTTTGATGTCCATGATCGATTAAATACTTTGTAGCAGCATACGAAGCTTCATAATCATCTACTTTTATAAAAGGTATTCGCTTATTTTTGGTATCTGTTGACAGTAACACATACGGTATACTCAATGATTCAATTGCTTGAATTTGTTCTTCCTTTAGTGGAATGGATACAATAACAAGCCCATCCACTTTTCTTTCTTCTAGCATTTTTAAGCAATCAATTAATCGATTACCTTTCTCCCCAGCATGGGAAAGAATGACACTAAAGCCATGACATTGCGCTACCTTCTCCATCCCATTTACAATATCAGCATAAAAGATGGTTGACACGTTTGGCATGATAATACCAATTAAATTACTAGATTTTTTCACTAAGCTTCTCGCCATTTCATTTCTCCGATAGCCTAGCTCTTCTGCCATTTGCAGGATTTTCTTCTTTGTCTCTTCATTGTAACCACCTGCTCCATTTAAAACTCTTGAAACAGTTGCTGTAGATACTTTTGCAGCATTTGCTATAACTTTAATGGTTATCGTCATTTCCTTCACCCTTTACGTAAACGTTTACGTAACTATACTTTAACACAAAAATGGAACGCTTACAATAAAAAACCGCGTGCTTTGGTAATGGTATGATGAATACCACTACCAAAGCATACAGCTTATTTTACTTCTATCTTTACATCTCCTTCGATGTAATTAGGGTAAAATGTCAATTTCATTTGCAATGGATTTTTGTACTCGCTATTTTCGAAAAACATATTCCAATATTTTTTGTTTTCATGATTGTAAAATTCAGTTGATGGTATACTTAGTTCCTTTCCTGTTGCATCAATAGGCTCATCAAAGATAGTATACATATCCTCTGAATCAGATACCATAAAAAATTCCGCTTGTGCTTTAGACGTTTCTCCTAATTTAAGTTTACCGTCTTTCGGACTTTTTACTAACCTATTTGCTTCCGTATCTACAATAACCACCGCATCTTCCTTATCAATTGCCATTAATTTATTTACCCTCAAATAAAGTTCTTTCGGCTTTTCGAAATAATTAGATTGTAAATAATACATTTTCTCATGCTTACTCAAAGTCCTATTTACAGTACCATTTGCAATAGAAGTCCATACCTCACCGTTTTCATCTTCCAATCGCATATCTTCAAATCCCAAAATTTCTTTTGTATTTGTAAGATCAAATGCTACCTTCACTCCAATTCGTAATGGGTACACGATAATTTCTTCTATCGTGATTTTTTGATTCTCAACTTCCACAACCTGGTTTATTGGATAAGTTATATTCTTTTTGACATTTTCCTTGAGTTCAAAAGGAATCAGAAATATTATTTCTTGATTGTCCATTACTATAACTAATTCAAAGTTAAACTTTAATTCATCAAAAGAAAAAGAGTCCACAAATTGGTACTCGACCATATCTTGAAATTCATTTTGGATATCATCAGGAAAATATACATTATAGCTACGTGAATGCTCAGGAAATTCTTCTTTATTAAGGAGATTAATATACTTTATTTCTCCTCCTGTGAGAGGGTTTGTTGATTTCAATGTATAAAATACATTTATTCCTGATTCATCCATAACCACTCCATCTATCGTTAACGTCAAATCTCCTTTTGTCTCAGAAACATCTACCTTTTGATAATAATCATTTTCTATAATGGCGGAAAAGCCTTTATCTTGTTCAATAAAACCAATCATCCATTCCATCCCAGGGATAGATGTGAGCGCATTTGCAAAAGTTGGCGATATTCGAATAGATGTTATAAAGGAAACGATGATAATTGCTGCAATCGCAAGCCCAAGCAATCTTTTTTGTTTTTTCTTAAGCAGACTTTTTTCTCGCTTTGCTTTCATAAATCCGCTTAAAATGGCTTCATCTCCCTGTTCTATTGGCAATTCGACTTTTTCATATTCTTTTTTAAATTTTAATAACCTTTGTTCCTCTTCTTCATACATGCTCACTCTCTCCTTTCTCCTTAAAATATAGTCTTAATGTTTTCAGTACTTTATGTAATCGAGACTTTACGGTTCCTTCTGGTATTTTTTCCATTGCGGCAATTTCTTTGATCTTCGTATTTTGAAAATATTTTAAATAGATTAATTGCTGGTCTTCATTAGATAACAATTCAAGAGCTTCCTTTAGTTCAATCAAGGATTGGTCTTGGTAAACAGATATATCATATACTTGGTTATCAGAAATAACTCTGTTTGATCTCTTTACTTGATCTTGACAATAATTAATCATAATCCTTGTTAGCCATGTTTTTAGATAGGCTGGCTCTTTTACCGTATGTATTTTTTTGTAGGCTCTATATGTCACTTCCTGCAATGCTTCTATTGCTGCATGTTCATCTTTTAGAAATGCTAAAGCAGCTCTTAGCAATGATTCTTTATATAATTGCATTACTTCCAAAAAGGCATCATCATCTCCTTTAATAGCTTTCTTACTAATCTCTAACTCTTCCAATTAATCACCTCCCCTGTTGTTCTATACATTAGACCTTGTATCGAGAAAAAAGTTCGCGAAAAATTGTATAAATTTTTTCTTTTTATCTAAGAGCAAATTATACATGAAATTTCAAGCATAAAAAAAGCCACCAAGACAAAGTCCTAGCAGCTTCCTACTTTACTTTAATACAATCCCTCTGTTTCTTCTTTCGTTACGATATAAATATTTTTCGTTTGAGTATAGCCATCCAATATACTCTTATATGTTTCTCTGCCGATCCCTGATTTTTTATACCCTCCAAATGGTGCTCCTGCTGGAAGCTGATTATATGTGTTCACCCACATACGACCTGTTTCCACACTTCTAGCTACACGTAATGCTGTATTAATATTACGGGAGAAAACTGCTCCTCCAAGACCAAACTCAGATTGATTAGCCAGCTCAATAACCTCTTCTTCGGTCTTAAATTTTATCACTGTTGCAACTGGACCAAAAATTTCTTCTTGTGCGATGCGCATCTCATTTGTAGCATCGGCTAAAATCGTTGGTGCCATAAATGCGCCTTTTTCCAATCCATTATTTTCGAGTCTTCAGCCCCCTGTTACAACTCTTGCTCCTTCTTCTTCGCCGATTTTTACATATTCTAAAATTTGTTCTAATTGGCGCTCATTTATTTGCGCCCCCATCACTACATCCTCTTCCCAAGGCAGGCCAACTTTTACATCCTCAAATGCAAGCTTCATTTTTGCGAGGAACTCCTCATAAATTCCTTCTTGGATAAAAATACGAGAACCAGCACAGCAAACCTGTCCTTGGTTAAAAAGAATTCCTAATTGAACCCCTTCCAAAGCTCGCTCCATTGGTGCATCATTAAATATGATATTCGCTGACTTTCCGCCTAGCTCAAGTGTTGATGGAATAAGTCTTTTCGCTGCAGCAACCGCAACTTCTTGGCCAATTTCCGTTGATCCTGTAAAAGCAATTTTTGCAAATCCTTCATGAGGTAACATATAATCTCCAGAGTGGGAACCGCGACCCGTAATGACATTGACTACTCCATTTGGCAATACTTGATCAAATAGTTTCGCCAATTCCAATAAGCTTAACGACGTAGTAGAAGATGGGTGGATAACTACTGTATTGCCAGCTGCGATAGCTGGTGCAATCTTCCAGGCAGCCATTAATAACGGGAAATTCCAAGGAATGATTTGTCCAACCACCCCAATAGGCTCTTTTATTGAAATAGATAAGGTATCCTCATCAAATGATTGGGCAGTTCCTTCTTCTGAGCGGATTACCCCAGCAAAATAACGAAAATGGTCAGAGCTTAATGGAACATCAATATTTCTTGTTTCTCTGAGCGGCTTCCCATTATCCAATGTCTCCACTAATGCTAACTTTTCCGCATTTTCATCGATTAAATCAGCAATTTTTAATAATAAATTGCTTCTCTCTATCAAACTTACTTTCTTCCATGTTTTTAAAGCTTGCGTTGCAGCCTCTACTGCTTGATCAACATCTGCATAGGTAGCATCTACAAAATCAGCCAACTTGTCTCCATTACTAGGGTTATAGCTGCTAAGGAGATTACCTTCTGAACCTTTTATCCATTGACCATTAATGTACAGACCATACTCCTTGTCCAATACTGTTGTTGCATCTAAAGCAGTTACCATTTTCAAAACCCCTTTTTAATATTTTTAAAAATAAGGCATAGTAGGAAAAATGCTTTTCTAATAATTCTAGACCTTATTTTTATCCTGGCTATTAAACTACTTGCTAAGAATACGTTTACATAAGCTATCAAAAAAAGGTTACTAGTTTTAAATAATGTGATTATTTTAACAAACTAATTAAATTATAGATTCCATTAAAAGGAATGTCTATTAATAACCGTGTACTTCTTTTGGTTACAAATCCTCGATGAGCAGTGAGAATTTCTATCTGTCTTTACTTCTCTCTTTTCAAAAAACTTAAAGCATTAAAAATGACATGTGGCTCCCCACACGTCATGCTCTTCTTGCTTTAATAATCATAGTAGTTGGAAATTTTCTTGCTTTGTATAAGGAATAATAGCGATCAGAGATTTCCTCCTCTACTTTTTCAAAGTTTTTGGAAACCTCACTTTCCATTACACATTCAATCGTAAATCCAGCTTTAATTAGTTCATTTATATAGGTGCTCATTTTTCTTTTTGGTATCACTACTGGTGCTTCTTCCCCTTTAAACCTTGGATATGTTGTTATACCTTCTTCCTGATAAGAACCTGTAAGAGAGATTTGACCGTTTTCACTTTGCATATATGCATATAGCGGATGGTCCCAACTAAAAATAAACGCTCCTCCTGGCTTTAAATACGAATAAATAAGGTTAAATGTCGTAGCTAAATCCGTTGTCCACCCAATGGCATAAATCGAATAAACTATGTCGAAATATTCCTTAGGAAGGGCAATATCTTTTTCCATCGCAGCACAATATAACTGGGAAGGCATATCTTTAAGTGTTTCTTTTGCTGTCTCTATTTGCTTTTCAGATAAGTCTACACCCCATAATTCACTAGCTCCTTTGTCAGCCATATACAGTAAAGAATGTCCGCTGCCACAGCCGATATCAAGCACCTTTTTATTTTTTATCTCTTTAAATAACCTTAATTCTTCTTCTGTTTGGCAAAAAGGGCCATAACTAGGTAGTGCGTCAATTCCGTTAAAATGATGGGCTACTATATCCCAGCTTTTCTTATTTTGTTGTAAAATATCAGTCATCCTTTTTATCCTCCTCCGTCTTTCTTACTGATTCTACATTCCTCTTTTACTTACCTGCTTGCATTTTCATATGAAAAAAACCCGCCAAAACGGACGAGTTTTTTGTCATTCTTACCTAATTTTATTCGTTTCCTATTAAGCATTCTCTTGCTTTAAACCATCAATTATATTTTCTTTCTTAATTTTGCTGACTGAATAGAGCATTGCAGAAGCAACAATGATAAAAATTGCGATTACTACAAACAGAATACTCAACCACGGAAGTTCAAAGCCATATTCAAATGTATTGCTTATAGACCAATATAGTGCAGCTATTACTCCTATACTAATGGGAATACCATACATCAATGCTTTTATCCCATAAAAAATGCTTTCAAAATAAATCATTTTATTAAAACCAGTTGGCGTCATCCCAACAGAACGCAGCATCGCAAATTCCCTTTTCCGTAAGGAAATACTTGTAGAAATGGTATTAAAAATATTTGCAATACTGATTAAGGAAATAAGGGTAATAAATCCATACATAAAGACAGCCATAATCATAATCATCTGTTCAGATTGCTTACGATTCTTTTCCACATTGTATATATACATGGATCCTGACTTTAGATCGTCTAATTCTTCTTCTGCTTTATCCGGATTATCGCTGTTTAAATAGAGATTGTAGTTCATCGTAATATTTTTTTCATTTTCAAATAAATTTTCTGCTACTTCATTAGAGATAATCATTGTTATCATTCTATAATTATCAGCATTCATTCCCATGAATGATTCATTTGTAAATAAGCCAATCTGAACCTTATTAAACATCTCTTCCTTTTCGCTGCCTTCCCTATACATATAGAGATCAATATAATCCCCAGGTTTAGCATTCAGTACTTTTTCCTCAACAAATTTCTCTCCATATGGATCAAAATAAGATACATTTTCGATCACAATCCCTTTTGGTTCAGCTGGATTCGTATATTCATTGATATTAAAGCCTACTTCTTGTGCATATTGCTTAAAAGCTGATTCAGATAGAACAAAGAAATTCACTGTAAATGGAAGTTTGCCTTCCTCTAAGAACGCATCACCATTTTCAACCGATTTTGTATTATTTTCACTTAAAACACTTTTATCTAAATAGGTACTTACATATGTGCTTTTAATTAAATTACTTTCTGTAATACTAGGAACATTTGCTAAAATCTGCATCTCTTCCTCTGCAACGTTTGATTCAGCAGACACAGTAATATCATAGTCGATATTTTCTTGTGACAGTTCAACTGATTTTTTCATATTATCAGTAAAATAAGATACGACTAAGAAAAGCAAAATACTAATAATTAAAGAAAAAACGGTTGTTTGATATCTACGCTTATTCCGTTTTAAGTTTTTTAAACCAATTTCAGCTTCTATGCCAAATACTTTGCGAACAAATTTGGATGTTTTCACTTTTTTCCCTGATAATTTAATATCTTGTGTTTGTCTAATTGCATCAATTGCTGAAATCTTCGATGCTTTCCTAGCTGGCAAATAGGTTGAAATAAAAATTGTTACAATGGAAATAATAATAGAAAATAGGATGGAATAAGGCGTTATCACTACATTTAATCCTTGTGTAGAGTTTAAGGCATCTTGCAAATACTTATTGATAAAAGTGAAAGTAATTCCAATTCCAACGATTCCAGCAATTATTCCTAATGGAATGCTGATGCCGCCTATCACCGCACCTTCAAAGAAAACAGAATTTCTTTTTTGCTTCTTCGTTGCACCTACACTTGATATCATCCCCAAATGTCTTGCCCGTTCCGACACACTAATGGCAAATGCATTATAAATCAGTGCTACAGAACCAATAACAATAACAAGTATGACAATACCTATTAGAGAATACATCGTTAGAAGCAGGTTATCATTCGATGATACGCCATAATAACGCAGTAACTCATTATTAAAATCCACTTTTGCAATAGCTAATTTCTTTGCCAATGATTCCAAGTCCTCATATATAGACTGCTTTACCTTTTTCATCACAACACTTGCATTTACGCTACTACTAGTTGTTAACTCCTTTTGATCTAAATAGCTAATAACAGTATATCCTGGTGACCAGGAAGGTTCCCAAGATGGTGTTTCCATAATACCGACAATTTTGAATGTATAGGATTTTGCCTGCTGAATTTCCTCGACACTTTTTCCTTCTTCATTCCTTTGCAAAGGATCTGTTTGTGTTAGGATAGAATCTTCTTCCTCTAATTGAAAGTGCCTTTCCCCAATGCTAACATTTATCTCCTCACCGATGGCATACTTACTATTCCCCTTCTTCCTCATTTCATCAGGTATGATAATTTCATTAGATGCCTTGGGGAATGTCCCTTCTTTTAAGGTAATTAAAAATTGTTCAAATCCTTGCTCATCATATTGTTTAAAAAATAAATACGGTTTACTGTCATTTTTTGAATCCTTCCAGTTCGCATAGCCCAAATTATTGGATAGGATAACTTTTTCCATGTTACTATCCTTCCTTAACTCTTTGGCTTGCTCATTATTAACCCCAATAAATTGTGCATGCCACTCACCGTCTCTTGCAATACTGTCTCTTTTTAATAAATCGATAAACGAAACACCAAGTGTCGAAACAGCTGTCAACATACTGACAGCTATAATGACACCAATAATCGTCACTAATGTTCTTCGCTTGTTCTCCTTTAAATTTCTTAAAGTGAGTTTATTCATTATATTCATGGACGAATCACCTCATTTTTGGCGATTTTTCCATCTTCAACAGAAATCACACGATCTGCTTGTAGCGCAATCCGTTCATCATGGGTAATAACAATTAATGTTTGATTATAGGTTTTATTAAACATTTTTAATAGTTCCATAATCTCTTCACTATTTTTACTATCTAAATTTCCTGTAGGCTCATCTGCAAGCATAATAGCAGGGTTGCTAATAAGTGCACGTCCAATGGAAACACGCTGCTGCTGTCCCCCTGATAATTGATTAGGCAAGTGATCTAATCTTTGTTGTAGACCTAATATAGAAACAATGCGATTAAATTGCTCCTTATCTACTTGATGGTTATCTAATAGAAGCGGCAGCGTGATATTTTCTTCTACTGATAGAATGGGAATTAAGTTATAAAATTGATAGATAAGTCCAATTTGTCTTCTTCTAAAAATAGCTAATTGTGTTTCATTTAATTGATAAATATCTGTATTATCCACAAAAACTTTTCCACTAGTCGGCCTGTCTACTCCACCTAACATGTGAAGCAATGTAGATTTACCTGATCCAGAAGGTCCAATGATTGCCACAAATTCACCTTTATTAACGGAAAAAGAAACATTATCCAATGCTTTTACTGCCGTTTCCCCTTTTCCATACACTTTAGACAAATTTTCTATTTTTAAAATTTCCATTTTATCGTCCTCCAATTACTTGATGCTCTTAGTGTATCTGTCTAAAGTGACTCTGTAGTGACTTTAAAGTGACAATTTAGTCACTTTCGAATATGTGTACTGCTCATCTGTGCTTTATATGGAGGTTCGATTTCATTCGCTTGATGATGAAGGCTATCTTTTCTTGAAGTACTACGGATTCTGGTTTTCATCCCCTTTATGAACGCTACTTTTCCTACCCGCACAGCAGTTTCTCGCTTTCATCCCTTCTTAGAACGCCAATCTCTTATATTTATTGCCACTTCTTTTCGCTTTCTTTAATATTCCAATCACACTAAATAACCTGTTTATAAAACTTAATATGAAATGTAGTCCCTTCCCCTAACTTACTTCTCACTTCAATATCACCATGCTGGCTTTTGATCATACTATATGCCATCGCCAGCCCTATACCGATGCTATCTTCACTTGCGTTTTCTCCCTTATAAAATCGTTTAAAAATATAAGGTAAATCTTTTTTTGCGATGCCTTTTCCAGTATCCTGAATAACGATTTCTGTAAATAATACATTCTCAGAAAATCGAATATGTATTTCTCCACCTTCAGGGGTATGCTCCACACAATTTTTCAAAATATTAATAAGCGCTTCTGCTGTCCAATTAAAATCTCCTATAAAAGTAACATCCTCATCTCCCATAATTGCATGAGCCTGTCCCTTAATATCCATGGGAATTAATATTGGTTCTACTGCCTTATAAATCAATTTTTTGACATCCACTTGCTCCTTTTTAAAAGGAATCGTCCCGGCATCCATTTTCGATAATTTTAATAAGGAAGAAACAAGCCATTCCATTCTTTCAAGCTGAATCGAAATATTGTTCGTAAATTCACGTCTTCTTATTTCCTCCAACTGTGGATTCCGTAATAAATCAGTCATAACAAACATGGAGGTAAGTGGTGTTTTCAATTGGTGAGAGATATCGGAAATTGCATTTGTTAGCTTTAACTTTTCCTTCTGTAGATGTGCACTCTGCTCCGATAGCATTAATGTAACCTTATAAATATTGTTTTTTAAAATACTCAATTCGCCTTCTACATTATCCCGAATATCCAGACTTTCATCTCCGTTACTTATTTGCTGCAAATAACTCGATAGCTTATCTATTTGCTTATATCGATATCTTGTAAACTGATAAAAACAGCCCAAAACGATAACAAGCACGCTAAGTAAATACACTGCGACTGAAATAGAATAGGCTAAAGCAGCATAGACAATAGCAAAAAAACTAGTGATTAATAAAAAAATAGTGAGCATTTTCACTTCTCGATTACGAATCATTTTAATCCCCTACCTTGTAGCCAAGTCCACGAATGGTTTTGATAATGGTGGGCTTTTGAGGATCATCCTCTAATTTCTCGCGGAGCCTTTTAATATAGACTGTTAAAGTATTATCATTAACAAAATCTCCCGCCACGTCCCATATTTTCTCTAATAGCTGGCTTCTTGTTAATACTTGTCCGATATTATTAGCAAAAATGAGAAATAAGCGGTATTCTAGCGCTGTAACCATTACTTCCTCATTCCTTTTATAAATTTTCCCTTCCAATGTGTTAATCCGTATAGAATCTATTTCTATTAGTGGATTATTCTGCAACTGCTTATTATACCGTCGCAAAACAGATTTAATTCTTGATAGAAGTTCTCTTATGCGAAATGGTTTTGTAATATAGTCATCTGCTCCCATATCGAGTCCCATAACAACATTCACTTCATCATCTAAAGCAGTCAAAAAGATTACAGGCTTATCCGATTTTCTTTTTACATACTCACATAGTTCATAGCCAGAACCATCTGGTAGAGACAAATCAAATAAACATAATTCAATATCTGTTAGTTGCTCTTCTAAAACTCTTTTAGCAGTTTTTGCGTTAAAGCATGTAATTGTTTCATACTTTTCACTTTGTAAACTATATTCTAAACCCGTAGCAATGGTTTTATCGTCTTCCACTATTAATATTTTCATTATCTTCTCCTATATATTTTCTTTTTTCTGTATTATTCTAAACGATTGATGTACAGAGGGAAAGCAATTCTCCTATTAATATCAATCAAACAATCGGTACATACACTTAGCATACAATAAGGAATGATGGAGAATAATAAAATAAAACAAATCAAAGGAGTTTTGTCATAGACACGCGTGAACCACTGAATATACGTTCAACAAAAACGGCCCTCACTAAAAAGCTTACATCAGCAGAAATGGGGAAACTTTGGGCGACTTACACGGGAAACAGCATGTCTAAATGCTATCTCCATTTCTTCCTTCAGCATGTGGAGGATCAAGATATTAAAAATTTATTAAAAAAGGCTTATAAATTATGTAGTGAATTCTTAAATACGACAGAAGGCATATTTAAGAAGGAGAATTTTCCAATTCCAAAAGGTTTCTCTATAGAAGAAGATGTAAATCTTGATGCCCCACGTTTATTTGAAGATGAATTTTATGTGCATTATCTTAAATATACTGCCAAAGCAGGGATGAGTATTTATAATATAGCTGTACCACTAGTCTTCAGAGAAGATATTAGGGAATTTTTTATTTATTGTATGAAAGCTACTATGGATTTAATAGAGCAAATCAACGAACTGCTAATGAAAAAAGGACTGATTAGTAAACCAGCTATTATTCCATTACCTGAAAAAGCTGAATTTGTTCACAAGGATTTTTTAAATGGATTTTTTGGGCACATAAGACCTTTACATGCATTAGAAATCGCTCATCTTTATGACAATATTGAAAACAATACTGCAAGTAAAGCATTAATTATGGCTTTTAGCCAAGTTACAGAAAATGAAGAAATTCGCGAATTATTTATTAGAGGAAAAAATTTCACTCATAAGCATGTAGAGCTTTATATGGAAAAACTACATAATGAAGATTTACCAGCACCATCATTTATTGACCATTTAATAACAACGTCTACCATTTCTCCTTTTTCTGAAAAAATAATGCTATTTCATAAAGTGGATATGTTTTCCATGAAGATTAGATCATTTGGAAATTCGGTTGCTGTGAATGGAAGACATGATTTAGGTTTTATGTGTACAAGAGGATTAATTCAAATAGCTTCGTTTGTGGAAGATGCAGCAAAAATTATGATTAAAAACGGCTGGATGGAGCATCCACCTTATGCAGCACAAAGAGATATGTTAAGTAAATAGCGGAAGAGGCTGGGACAAAAGTATTTCAACCAACAACAAAGACGAACTATAATGTAATTAGATTACATTATAGTTCGTCTTTAAAGATTAGTTAATTAGTTTTGTCCCAGCCCCTTATCCCCTTTAATTTCCTGCTAATCCCTGTAGCTCATTAACAGTAATAAATGTATAGCCTTCTTTTTAAAATCCCTTCGATTGCTCTTATTTCCTCCCCTGTTTCATCATACATTGGGTGCATTAAAATAATGGAGCCTGGGTTCACAGATTCTTTTACATAGTTTACTTTATCTTCAACACTTTGATAATAAGTATCTGGTTCGATATTCCATAGAATGGTATCCATATTTGCTTTTTTTAAATAATAAGGAAGTCCAATAAGTTTCTTCCCATTTGGCGGTCTGAAATCTATCTCCCCTGTATAACCCGCTTTTTTAATTAATTTATTTGTATCTTCTATTTCAGTTTTTATAAAGGATTGCGATTTAAAAATCATTCGATTGTGAAAGTATGTATGATTCCCAAGTTGATGCCCTTTTTTTGCTATTTCCGCTGCCATTTCAGGGCTCTTTTCTATTTCATTTCCGATAAGAAAAAAAGTAGCTTTTGCATCATATTCATCTAGCAATGCTAGAATATCGTCCACATTTTTTGTTGGTCCATCATCAAATGTTAACGCAACTACTTTCTCCTTTGTCTCCACATGATTGGTTAATCCACCAAACAACTGAAAGGTTCGTGCATTCATTAATTTATAGGTACTAAATAAAAGCAAAAACAATATGCCAATTAATATTATCCATATTTTTTTCATGCTAACAGCCTTTCTTTCTCCTATCTTTCAATATTCTATAGTATATCTTATGCAAACAAAATAGATAACCAAGAAACTCCAAAAGCAAAAAAGAGAAGAATGCCTAAACACTCTCCTCCATTCCCATTTCTATATATAGGAAACAATCGTTATTCTTCGTCCTTTTCCTTTTTCTTGTCAATCGTTCCTTCTGTTAAACTCTCTTTTGCCTGGTCATGGGTTTTTTTCATCCCTTTTGAAGCCTCATCCTTCTGTTTCTTCTCATTAGGCTCATGTATTTTCCCTGCTGGACTTGTAGTTGATTCTTTACTCATTTATAACGCCTCCATTCTAGTTGATATAAACATATCTACTAGTTTTATACCACCTTTAATCGAACAGAAAACATCGTCTTTTTACGAACCTGTTGATCGATAGTGTCGTACACCAACTATCCAGACAAAAATGCATGGAAGGATAAATATTATACCTGCAAGCGGCGTTAGCATATATAGCCATCCAGCCTCTCCTCCCTTACCAAGGAGATATAATAAAGGTAAATAATTGACACTTCCAAAAGGAATAACAAAAGTAAAAAAGCGTGTCACCCATTTTTGATAAATATTTAGAGGATACTGAGCCATTTCTCTGCCTCCATCTGTAAAAATATTGGCAATTTCCAAACCTTGTATAGTCCAAAAACTAAGCGCGGCGGCCAAAATAAAAATTCCCGTAAAGATGAATACCCCGCTTATGATCATCAATAAAAGTGTTAGAACTTTTATTAAACTCCAATCGATTGCTAGATTACTTAAAGCCCAAGCTAAAACGATAACACTTTGCAAAAGTCTGCCTACTCTAGTAAATTCAAATTTTGAACCAAGAACCTGTACAAATGTTGTCCTTGGTCTAACAAGCAATCTATCAAAATCACCACTTGCAACGAGACTGGAAAAATTATCGAATCCTCTTGCGAAACATTCACTTAATGCAAACGCCATGTGGATGATGGCAAAGCAAAGAGCAACCTCATAAAAATCCCAGCCCTTTATTTGTCCAAATCGCTCAAATAAGAAGTGTAATCCAGCAAAAGCAGAAAACGGAACAAGAAATTGCCCTAATGATAACAGCCAGAATGATGTTCGATACTGCATTTGTGATTTAAATAATACGAGAAGGTATTGAAAATAAAGTTTCATCTAGCTTCATCCTCCTTGCACAATTATTTTTTTCATCGCCTTTTGTAATGCTATCTTCCCAAAAAAAGCAAGTACGAACAGCCAAGCGAGCTGAATAAATATACCCTCAACCGCTTCTCCATTGGGAATATTCCCTGAATAAACACGGAACGGAAAATCAGCCGTTAATCGAAAAGGAAGGAGATAAACAATTTGTTGGAGCCACTCTGGCATTAATGGAATAGGAACAACCATCCCAGCAAAAAACTCCCCTACTACACCAAAGACTAAAAGTGACCCCATTGGCGATAATGTGATAAAAACAGAAATATAAATAAACATAGAAATAGCTACTAAAACCAATAGTCCTAATAAAAGAGAGAGACAAAATAACAAGAACGTTTTTACATCTGGAGGCAACATCAGCCGATAAGCTGGTGGCAGCAAAAAAGCCAGCAATAATATTGGAAAACACCTTAATAATGCGCTAGCCAATCGCTGGGCAAGTAATTTACTAAACCAATATTCATATATCCCAATTGGCCTGCATAGCTCATAAGCAATATTTCCTGTTGTGATTAAGTCAAATAATTCATTATCACGAAACCATAGCATAATAAAAGCTAAAAAAGATTGCTGAAGCCATAAATAAGTAACCAATTCTTCTAAAGAAATTTGGTGATTTGAGCTTGCTTGGGCATAAAACGCCTGAAATATCATAATATAAATAAATCCCCAGAAAAACTGTGTAGCCACTCCTGCCAATGCAGCGGCCCGATACTGCATCCCATTTAATAATCGCAATCTTAATACAGCAATATACGGTTTCATTGTCCTCATATCTCATACTCCTTATAAAGCTGTACAATTATATCTTCAATTGGCTGGGATGTCACTGAAATATCAACTAAATCAAGGGAATGAGACAATTTCATGATTACTTCCGATACAGAGACTATCGTAGTATCCACACTTATTATGGCTCTTTCCTCTGTCCAAGAAATCGGAGTAGTACCAGGAATTTGAATGGGACTAGTACTTGATTTATAGTCAAGTGTTATAGTGCGATGGGAACCAAAACGGCTTCTTAATTCCTGTAAATTTCCATCATATAATAAGCTCCCTTTCCCTACTAAAATGACTCGATCACAAAGTGCCTCAATATCGAACATATCGTGTGTTGTAAGGATAACGGTTACGTTCTTCTGCTTATTGATTTTTTTTATAAAATTTCTTACAGCAATTTTGCTTACTGCATCAAGACCAATCGTAGGTTCATCTAAGAAGAGAATTTGTGGGTTATGTATTAGGGAGGCTGCAATTTCACAACGCATGCGCTGTCCTAAACTGAGCTGTCTTACTGGTGAATGTAGAATATCCTTTAATTCAAGTGTTTCTATTAATAGGGATAGCGTGTCGTTATACTCCGTATCTGGTACCTGATAGATATCTTTTAACAAGGCAAAAGAATCGATTACCGGGACGTCCCACCATAGCTGGGAACGTTGTCCAAAAACAACACCGATATTTTTTACATATTCTACTCGATCCATCCATGGTGTATAGCCCATAATTTCACAACTGCCACTATCAGGAACTAAAATACCGCTCATCACTTTTATCGTCGTTGATTTGCCTGCACCATTTGGCCCGATATAACCAACAATTTCTCCAGTATTAATCGTAAAACTCACATCATTTAATGCATGAACAATCTTGTGTTCTCGATGTATGAGAGCTTTCAAACCTGCTGCCAATCCCGTTGTCCTTTTTGCAACCTTAAAGGACTTATTGATACCTTCGACTTTAATCAATGCATTTCCCTCCTTTTTCCAAAGAAGACTATAATAGCATTCTAGTTAAGATGGTGTCAATTAGTTTTTTGATTTTTTAAAATCTTCTTTCTGGTTTAAATCAACTTACAAGAGAAAGGCTGGAAAAAACCTTTAAACCGATTCATTTGGAGAAATATGTTCTGAAATGACTATTGTATTGGCATCATTTTAGTAATTGGCGAGTTTCTTCATTAGGAATATAAAACTTAGTTACAGGGAATATGATTCGTCGTAATCTTATGTCTTCACCTTTACCGAAGAACCGTGAAAGGAAAATTAGCGGAGTTTTTCCGGTTAAATGCAGAATGGAGCTTGTTTCAAGGTAAATAAGGGGAGTTTTTCCGCTTATCCCCATCAAAATCACCAATTTCTGAAGGTTTCGTTCCAATAGGAGGAATTTCTCCGTCTATTCCTGCCTTTTTTTATAAAAATTACTAATTAAGCGGAATTTTTCCGTTTATTATCAGCTTTGATGCTTAAGCGGATCTCCCAGGCAATCAGTGGCAGACACTCTCCATCCTAGATGAGGGCATTTTATCGACCACCTTATAAAATCAATAAAATTGGTACTCAAAACAACACTGTGTCTTTTTTAATTGTACATTACTTATTGTCCATCATAATAATGATGTCCATTGCTATGTCAAATCTAAAAAACCCCCAAAAGTTAGTACTTTTGGAGGTCGGTACCTATCCTTCTTTTCTTGTGTCATTTAGTAAGAATGAACACGAAAACAGGACCTTTTAATTAACCTTTCCAGGCTTAATCGTTTTTCATAAAGCAACCAATCAATTAGAAGTTCTATTCCACTTTAATTGGTGAATAACTAATAATAAAATAAACCACACTGGTGTCACAATTAAAGCGATTCTTGTATCCTCTGCGAGTGCTAAGACAACAAGTACAAATGCTAGAAAAACAAGAATAATATAGTTAGCAACAGGGTACAGCGGCATCTTAAACTTATTCTTCGCAGCTAGCTCTGGTCTTGTTTTTCGATATTTCATATGACAAATAACCGTAATTGCCCAAATATAGATAAAACAAACCGTAGATATACTTGTTATTAATGTAAATACACCCTCTGGCATGAAATAATTTAAAATAACCGCAATTAACACAACTATAACTGAAAAAAACAAAGCATTTGATGGAACTTGATTTTTAGTCAGTTTAGCAAGTGCTTCTGGAGCATTCTTTTCCTTTGCTAAAGCATACGTCATTCTACTAGTACTAAAAATCGCACTATTACATGCAGATGCAGCAGAAGTTAGAACAACAAAGTTAACTATTCCAGCAGCAGCAGCTATTCCCACTGCCAAGAAGACTTGAACAAATGGGCTTTTCGCAGGATTAATAGCATTCCAAGGATAAATGCTCATGATGATAAGCAATGCTCCCACATAAAAAATCAAGATTCGAACAGGGATATTATTGATTGCTTTTGGAATAACCTTTTCAGGATTCTCTGTCTCACCAGCTGTTAATCCGACTAATTCAATACCGACAAATGCAAACACAACCATCTGAAATGAAAGGATAAATCCGTGCATCCCATTTGGAAACATTCCATCATGGCTCCATAGATTGGTAAAACTAGATGGGCCAGCATTTGTTGAAAAGCCTTTAACAATCATAATAAAACCAATAATGATTAAGGCAATAATCGCAATTATTTTAATTAAAGCAAACCAAAATTCCATTTCACCAAATAGCTTAACAGTAGCTAAATTCATAATCAGTAATACCATTAAGGCGATAAAGCCTGGTAACCATTGCGGAACATTTGGAAACCAGAACTGTGTATACATGCCAATGGCTGTTAAATCTGCCATTGCAATGGAGATCCAGCAGAACCAATACGTCCATCCTGTTACAAAAGCAGCCCTATTTCCAATATAATCATGAACAAAATCAACAAATGAATGATATTCAAGATTCGATAAAAGTAATTCTCCTAATGCACGCATAATCAGAAAACAAATAATACCTGTAATAATATATGCAAATAAAATAGAGGGTCCTGCTAAATTAATGGACTTACCCGCTCCAAGAAAAAGGCCGGTACCAATCGCTCCCCCAATGGCAATTAATTGAACATGTCTGTTTTTCAAGCCTCTAGACAATGTTTCTTGCTGCATTTAAAATCACTCTCTCTTCATTTATACTATTAAATTCTATTATGTAACAAAATCAACGAATTATAGTTTAGCACATTATAAAGGAACATTCACGAATCTCTCTTCTTATTGTGTTAAAAGAGAGATTCGTGAGCAACATGATTAATTTTTATGCTTTTAGAATATGCTATTATAGATTAAATACTGTACTATTAGGAAGAAATGTTTAAGAAGTTTCATTTTAAAAATGCTATAATTGGTTGAAATACAAATATCGGTATCCTACAATACTTATAGTAGGAGCTATTCTTTAGGTAGATTGAGGTAGCTAAGTCTGTTCAGATTATAGGAGGAACCATTCATGGCCAATACATATCAAGGAACAAAACTAAAAGTTTTTGCTCTTAATTCATCCCCTGCTCTAGCCCAAGAAATAGTAGAGCATCTAGGTACTGAATTAGGAAAATGTACCGTTAAAAAATTTAGCGATGGGGAAATTCAAATTAATATTGAGGAAAGCGTCCGTGGTTGTGAAGTATTTATTATTCAGTCCACTTGTGATCCTGTAAATCAAAGTATTATGGAATTACTCATTATGATTGATGCCTTAAAACGCGCTTCTGTTGAAACGATTAATGTCGTCATTCCATATTATGGATATGCACGTCAGGATAGAAAAGCACAACCAAGAGAGCCAATTACGGCTAAATTAGTTGCCAATTTAATTCAAAAATCTGGTGCAGACCGTGTTATCACATTAGATTTGCACGCACCACAAACACAAGGCTTCTTTAACATTCCAGTGGACCAATTAGTAGGAATACCACTGCTTGCAGACTACTTAAATACAAAAAAGTATGCAAGTGATGTAGTAGTAGTTGCCCCAGATCACGGTAGTGTTACTCGTGCCCGAGAGCTTGCAGATCGATTAAAAGCCCCAATCGCAATTATCGATAAGCGTGGCCCAAAAGATATTGGTCCTCGTGAGGTAAACATTGTCGGAAACATTGAAGGAAAAACAGCCATAATTGTAGATGATATTGTTGATACATCTTACCGCATTACGACTGCTGCAAAGGCATTACTTGAGAATGGGGCAGAAGAAATATATGCATGCTGTGTCCATCCTGTTTTATCTGAACCAGCAATTGATATGATCCAGGAATCTCAAATCAAGGAATTGATTGTGACAAACAGCATTCCACTTCCAGAGGAAAAGAGAATTGACAAAATTACGCAGCTATCGATTGCTGAATTACTAAGTGATGCCATTAGCCGTGTTTATGAGCATAAGTCTGTGAGTGTGTTGTTTAAATAATCTGTTAAGGCTAAAGGTTGTCCACTGGGCAGCCTTTTTTAATGGATTTAGTAGAAATAACTAGTTGGGTTGGATTATTTCCTCTCTACTTTAGATCATTTAACTAATTACCAAATAATACGAACCCACCTCAAAAATAAAAAATAGACTCCTTTTCAACCAGGAGTCTATCAAATCGTATTTATTTCTCCACTTTAGATAACTCTCATTGTTACGATTCCATCAATCTCTTTTAATTGCTTAGAAAGCAGTGGGATGATTTCATCTGCTACTTCGTTATCGATATCAATCATCGTGTAAGCATACTCGCCACGACTTCTGTTTATCATATCAGCAATATTCAACTGGTAAGTAGAAATTGCTTGTGTTATCTGTCCTACCATATTAGGAATATTTAGATGGAAGGCTGTAACACGACGTTTTCCTGTGTATGGGATGGATGCATTTGGAAAGTTTACAGAGTTTTTAATATTACCTGTTTCCAAAAATTCCTTTACTTGGCGAGCTGCCATAACAGCGCAATTTTCTTCAGACTCTTCAGTAGATGCACCTAGATGAGGAATAGCAATCGTATTCTTCATTTGCAGGACATTTTCATTCGGAAAATCTGTTATATATCGTCCTATTATGCCTTCTTCTAAAGCAACAGCTATATCAATTTCATTTACTAGCTCGCCACGAGAGAAGTTTAAAATTTGCGTACCAGGCTTCATTAAGTCGAAAGCTTGCTGATTAAACATTCCCTTCGTATCTTTTGTTAACGGCACATGGACTGTTATATAATCAGATTCTGTAAATAGCTGTTCTAATGTCATAGCTCGCTGCACATTACGTGATAAATTCCAAGCTGTATCTACAGAAAGAAAAGGATCATACCCAATGACATCCATATCTAGAGCAAGGGCATCGTTTGCAACAAGTGCTCCGATTGCTCCTAAGCCAATGACACCTAAAGTTTTTCCTTTGATTTCGTGCCCAACAAATTGTTTTTTACCCGTTTCCACTAGTTTTGGAATTTGGTCACCTTCAGCAAGGAGTGTTTTTGCCCATGATACACCTTCAAACAAATTTCGAGATGAAGCCATTAATGACATAAGCACCATTTCTTTTACTGCATTTGCATTAGCACCAGGTGTATTAAATACAACAATTCCTTGCGTTGTACATTGCTCAACTGGAATATTATTGACACCTGCTCCCGCTCGGGCAATTGCCTTTACATTCTCTCCTAATTCCATACCATGCATATTAAAGCTGCGCAAAAGAATTGCATCAGGGTTATTGCTCGTATCGTCAATTGTAAAATTTCCTTTTTTAAACACACTTAGGCCACTTGCAGCAATATTATTTAATGTCTTAATAGTCTTTACATCTTTAACAGTCGTAGTGCTCATCTCCATTGCTCCTTTTCATTCAATTATATTCTTTTTACGCTTGGTTAATACGTTTACCTTTCTAAATGAAATCATCTAAAAAAGAAAAAGGCAAAGGAGTATATCCCTTACCTCTGCCCAGGCGAACGACATACGACACTATGTGCTCCCCTACGGTTTTCCGTATTTCGCCAGTTACACATAGCCTTTAGATTGCCTTCATTCTATCAGACTATTCAGTAATCATCAATGACTAATTTCTTATTAATTTTGTGTTTTTTCATGCTTTTTTTAGAATGGTTTATTGGTATAATTTATTTTTCTTTATATATTCATAGCATTTTTCTGGCAAAAGATACCTCGGTTCCCCACCTATCGCAAATTCTTCCCGTATATAGGTAGAGCTTATTTCCATTGCCAATCCCTTATCTAAGAGATGAAAAGTGCTCCCATCGTCATGATTACGGAGGATTGGCGATCGGCTTATGGCTGAAAGCATATCAATTCCATTTCTAGCCATTACAATAAACCGATTTTCTGCTATCAACTCCTCTCCTTTTGTCCACATAGCTCTTCCAATATCAACCAATAAATCAGCACCCATAATAAAGTACACACTATCCTCTGGAAAAAGCTTTTTAAAATAATTCATCGTATGATACGTATAGATTTCCCATCCATCTTGCATCATTTCATAATCATCTAAAGAAAACTTCTCATTATCCTCTATTGCCATGTTCACCATCTTTATACGATGTTCATCTGCTGTTTCCATTGTTTTATCCCGTCGCATACTGGAACAAGGAAGAAAAATAACCTTGTCTAATTTACAACGATGGGCAACAGTGCTAGCCGTCCAGAGATGAACATTTGTTATTGGATCAAAGGATGATCCGTAAATCCCTATTTTACCCAATTTATCCTCTCCTTAAAAAGGTTAAACGCTGCGTGATTTCTCTTTCATTTTTTCTATATAGCTTCGCTTGTTTTCCCAGCATGCTTTACTTAAATCGACTGGATACTCTTCTGGATTAAGCGTTCGCTTATATTCATTCCATAGATAATTCAGGTTCTCTTTAGCCTTCATTTGAATATCTTTTAATGCTGGTGGTTCAAACTGGATATGCCCGTTTTTTATAACTGGATGATGTAATTCGATGGTCCTGTAATTCGTCACCACTTTATTCAAATATGGATGAACAGGATGAAACATTTTTAATGGTTCTTGTGTTATTACTTCATTTGCCAGTGCAATGTAATCACCCTCAGCATGGTCATTTTCATTATTTATAATTCGATATACTCTTTTCTGACCTGGCGTAGAAATCTTTTCCGGATTTCCAGATAATTTAATGGTATCCTCCATTATACCTTGTTCATTTTCTATACTGACTAATTTATATACAGCGCCCAGTGCTGCTTGATCAAATGCAGTAATTAACTTTGTTCCAATTCCCCAGATATCAATTTTTGCTCCTTCTGCCCGCAAATTCATAATGGTATACTCATCTAAATCATTAGAGGCAATAATTTTCGTGTCAGAAAAGCCCGCTTCATCAAGCATTTCTCTAGCTCGCTTTGAAAGATACGCCAAGTCTCCACTGTCTAAACGAATCCCCTTAAAGTGAATCTTATCTCCAAGCTCCTTTGCCACTTTTATAGCATTGGGAACACCAGAGCGGAGTGTGTCATATGTATCAACAAGGAAAACGCATTCTTTGTGGTGCTGGCATAGCTTTTAAAAGCCTCATATTCGTCTTGATATGCTTGAACAAATGCATGTGCATGTGTTCCAGATACAGGGATATTAAAAATTTTCCCTGCCCTTACATTACTCGTCGCCGAAAACCCACCAATATAGGCAGCTCTTGTTCCCCATATCGCTGCATCCATTTCTTGCGCTCTTCTTGTCCCAAACTCCATTGCTGTCTGCTCTCCAATAACCTGCTTCATTCTCGCAGCTTTTGTTGCAATAAGTGTTTGGTAATTAACAATATTTAATAATGCCGTTTCGATTAATTGCGCCTCCGCAATTGGTGCTTCTACTCTTAGAATCGGTTCATTGGCAAATACTAGCTCCCCTTCCTCCATGCAATATATGTCACCAGAAAAAGTGAAATTTTTTAAATAAAGAAGAAAATCCTCCTTATAACCTCCTTCATTTCGTAAATAGTCCAAATCGCTTTGTGTAAACCGACAATTCTTTATATAAGATAAAATCCGATCAAGACCAGCGAATATAGCAAAACCATTTCCAAAAGGGAGTTTGCGAAAGTAAAGTTCAAACACAGCTTTTCGTTCATGTTTTTCATCTCTCCAATATGTCTCCATCATATTAATTTGATAAAGATCTGTATGTAGCATCAGACTGTCATCCGCATAGTTCATTTATTTTCCTCCTCTTGCTATATTCATTTCTACTTCAAAAGCAAAGTCCCTTCCCTTAGCATGTGACAAATCTCTGTTTGTTATATAATTATCCGTATATTTATTAAATCATTCTCTTTTGGGCTAAGCTTTTTATATTTGCACTACAATTTTTTAAGGAGGAAACGTTCATTTAAAACAAAACCATTTTTAACTATAAAAAAAGCAAGTAGTTTCTTACTAAAGAACCTACTCGCTTTTACCTATTTCTTTTAAAACTGTACCTTTTCTAAAAATAACCCATTTGCTTCTGCCATCATTCCTGTCAGACTACGATCTTTTTCTGCAATAATTGCTGGAATAGCATCTGCTTCGATTTTTCCTAGCCCAATCTCTATTAGTGTTCCCACTATTTTTCTTACCATATTGTAAAGAAAACCATCACCACTGACACGAATTTCAAGAAACCCTTCCACTTCTTTTATATCAATGGAGTATATTTCTTTAACCATTGACTTCTTCTTAGATTTAGCGTTCGAGAAAGCTGTAAAATCATGTTTACCAACAAAATAGGCAGCTGCTTGCTCCATTCTTTTTACATTTAGCTTTTTCTCTACATGCATACTATATTTGCGCATAAAAGGATTGGTATACGATTTATTCCAAATTTTATACACATAGGTTTTATCCTTTGCATTATATCTTGCATGAAAACGATCAGGAACGATTGCTACTTTCGAAATACTAATATCATTTGGTAAGTAGTGATTTAGATAATTCATGACCTCTTTTTCCGTCATTTCTTTGTTCATTTTGAAGTTAGCAACTTGTGATAATGCGTGTACGCCTGCATCTGTTCGGCTGCAGCCGATAATTTCAATCTTTTCTCCTACCATTTCTGTCAGGACGTTTTCAATTTTCCCTTGAATGGATTGGTCCCCATTACCGAGGCGTTGCCATCCTTTATACCGTCCACCATCATATTGAATAAGCAATTTATAATTTTTCATTTTTTCTCCTGTCTCTTCCTTTTTATGTTCTTTATTAAAAAAACGTAATCCAATTCTAAAATCATTACGAAAACCTAAAGAATCGTACTCATTATACACTATTATCTCCAAATTCTTCATTAGTTAAAAAGTCAGATTATAACTGAAATGCTTCATTTTTTATAAGTTTTTCATTAATTTATTTCCTAAATAAAAGAATCAATGTTAGAGTAAGAGATAGCAGTAAACTATAAAGAGTTGTAGGTGAACAATAATGATAGAAATTAAAACATCCCCCCTAAGCGATGGGGAATTCAATAGAGGCGTATTTGCTACTTGTGATATTAAAAAGGGGACCTTATTCCATGAAGCTCCTGTTGTTCCTTATCCAAATGAACAACATAAGTATATCGAAAGAACGGTATTAGAAGATTATGTATATGAATATGGCATTAATCACAGTGCAGTTGTTCTAGGTTACGGCATGCTTTTTAACCATTCGTATGAACCAAATGCGACTTATGAGATTAATTTTGATAAACATACTTTTGATTATTATGCTTATAAGGATATAAAAGCCGGCGAAGAAATTTTAATCAATTATAATGGGGAAGTCGATGATTACGAGCCATTATGGTTTAATAAAGATAAAGAAGATGAAAATTAAATTCGTCACTGAAAATTCCCCCAAATAAAATATGTTGATGGGAGCGGATATGTAACATTTCCGCTCCCATCAACATTTTAGCATGCAACAAAAAGGTAAACAAAACCTCGATTCTGAAGACTCGATATTATTTCGAGATTTTTTTCTTCTTCCACTTTGATTCATATTCCGCTTTTTCCTGATGTACTTCCTTCAATAGACTTACTGTCATTAAAATCATTATTAAGGAAAAAGGAAGAGCCGCAATAATCATCATATTTTGTAATCCATCTAATCCGCCAGAATAAAGTAATACAAGGGAAATCGTCGTAAGCAATACCCCCCAAATGACTTTAATCCGATTACTTGGATTTTGTACGCCATTTGCAGATAGCATCCCCAAAACGAATGTTCCTGAATCGGCAGAAGTAATAAAGAACACAGCAACCAACAAAATAGCCAATAGGGATAGTAAAGCACTAAGTGGATAATGCTCTAAAAGGGCAAACAATGTTTCTTCTGTAGCAAAAGTTGATATAGTACCTAACCCTTTATGTTCAAGATACATCGCATTTCCACCGAACACAGAGAACCATAAAAAGCCAATTACTGATGGAATAAATAGTACGAACGTTATAAATTCACGAATCGTTCTTCCTTTGGAAATACGAGCAATAAAAATACCTACAAATGGTGACCACGCAATCCACCAAGCCCAATAAAAAATCGTCCACGCATCTATCCATTGGCGATTCTTACCATTTAAAGGCGCAATTCGGAAACTCATGCGCACTAAGTTTTGTAAGTAGCTTCCAATTGTATCTGTAAATAAATTGAGGATAAAAACCGTATTTCCCATGATAAAAACAATCAAAAATAGAACGAAAGCTAATATCATATTCGTATTACTAAGGATTTTAATCCCTTTGCCTAATCCAGTAAGGGCTGAAAGTAAAAACAGGACGGTGACAATTACTATAATAATAAATTGTGTTAAAAAATTGGAAGGAATATCATAAAGAAAAGAAAGCCCCCCATTTATTTGTACCGCTCCAAAACCTAGCGTTGTAGCAATCCCCGTTACCGTTGCAAAAACAGCAATAATATCAATAATTCTTCCAGCTCTTCCATCCATGGAATGACCTAGTAATGGTTTCAAGGTTGAACTGATTAAGGTTGTTCCGCCCTTCCTAAAAGTCGTATAGGCAAGACTTAAAGCAACAATCCCATATACTGCCCATGCATGAATTCCCCAATGAAAGTAGGTATATCTCATAGCATCTTTCATACCCTGATTTGTTCCAATTTCATTTGTTGGAGAGCTAATAGCAAAATGACTTAATGGCTCCGCCGTCCCATAAAAAACAAGGCCGATTCCCATTCCCGCACTGAAAAGCATCGCTAACCATGCTAGTCTTGAAAACTCAGGCTTATCGTCAGGTTTTCCTAATTTTATTTTACCTACAGGACTTATTAATAAGTACAAACAAATTATCACGAAAAATGTGACCACAATTAAATAATACCAACCAAAAGAATCTGTAATAAAGGATTGGACACTAGCTGTGCCTTCCTTAAGTGTATCTGGTGCAAGAGCTCCTACTAACACAATCAACAAGATTATGATTATAGAAACATTAAAAACAAGATGATCTTTAAACTTCATATAATAAATTCTCCTTCTAATCGAATAATAATCTATGTACGATAACCGCCTAGTTATTATATCCTTTAATAGGAGAATTAAACAAGGTATGCTCTTTTTAGTATCCTTATGGAAGTACCTTTTTACTGGATGACAACCAATGAATCTAGAAGGAACAGATATCTATCAGCATGGATGAAGAAAAGAATAGAAAAAGTAAGTGTAGAAATACAAAATCCCCCCCTACACTTGCTTTCCTTTATTTTTTTAGAATGTCGCATGATTTTTAATCGGTTTCCCAAATACCGGAAATCCTTTCTCATCCCAAGTAAATACTTGAGCTCTCGCATGGCGATCTGGGTTATTCAATGGATCTCCTTCAATTTCCGTATAAGGTCTTGCATGATATATTAGTACATCATGATTTCCATCTTCACTTACGGTAAAGCTATTATGACCTGGTCCATATTGTTGATTCTCTGGAGCGCTACAAAAAACAGGTTTACTAGATTTAGACCAAGAATATCCATCTAATAAATCAGAATTTATATCTGCCCAAAGCATACCCATACAATAGTTTTCGTCTGTTGCACTGGCTGAATAAGTAATAAATACTTTTCCATTTCGTATCAATACAGCCGGGCCTTCATTTACTAAAAACCCTTTTTTCTCCCATTCATATTCAGGAATAGTTAACAATAGTTGCTTTCCTTTTAATGTCCAGGGATTTTCCATTTCAGAGAAGTATAGATTAGAATTCCCGGGGATTGCTGGCTCTTTCTGTGCCCATACATAGTAGAGCTTGTCGTTTAATTCAAACACCGTTGCATCCAAACTGAAACTTTCCTGAACCGTTTTAACTTGCCCCTTTTCCACCCACTTACCGGTTAAAGGATCTTTGTCAGCACATTCTAGTACATACATGCGATGTTGAAAAATCCCATCTTTAGGATAGTCGTATTGTGCTGCTGCAAAGTATATATACCATTTCCCGTGGATAAAATGAATTTCTGGTGCCCAAATTAAAGAACTGAGTGCTCCTACTGGATGAGCATGCCACACAAATGCTTTTTCCCCTCTTTCCAAATCATTTAATGTACGCGCTCTCCGAACCTCTATTTTCTGATAGCCAGGCACAGAACCAGTAAAATAGTAGTATCCATCTGTATGTTTGTATATCCACGGATCTGCTCGCTGATAAACAATAGGGTTATTATATTGAATTTCCGTTAATTTCGTCATCGCTTTTAGCTCCTTTATTCCACATTTCTAATCATAAAAATAGTGTCACCATTCTCCGATAAACCGCTAAATGCCATTGTTTGTGCTTCTTGATATTCATCCCATTGAGAAATAAATAGCCCATTATAAGTTATTCCATTTAGAGTGATATTTACATATTTATCGTTTGACCAATCCCATTTTCCAGCATATTCCCCTTCAATTTTGCCATTTCTGTTTATTGTTATTTCAGTCGGAACTTTTATTTCTTCTGTTATATCTCTACCATGGAAAATAAGCTTGTAATCCCCTATTACTTGCTTATCTGTGTATTTTGTTAATTTCTCATTTGCATATCTTAACGGAGTGATCAGTGGCCACCCCTCTTCATTAAAAAACATTTGATGTACACGTACACTATGTTGTTCTCCTAAATTCGGAAACCGAGTGTGAAATATGATAAAATACTGATTAGTTTCTTTTTCAAAATAAGTAGAATTATGTCCTGGAGAAACATAGCCAGCATTTGTTAACGCAAGATCTGTCTCCCAAGAATGATTACCAATCAGTTTCGTCCCATACGGTGCAATGGAATCATCATCAAATAATGTGCCTTCTTTTCCCTTGGCATCCAGCATCGTTTTCCCTGTATTATCCATATATGGACCTTCTGGATTTTTTGACCTGGCTACTCTGATTTGATAACCTCCGTCTGCTGCTAATCCTCCATAGGATAAGAATAAATAATAGTAGTCTGTCTCTTCATTATATTGAATATATGGTCCTTCTATTCGACTATGGTTCCCCCCTAATAATTTCGTCCCATAGCCTTGCCCTTTTTTCGGAAAACCAGTTTCTTCGTCCATTTCTAAAATGAAGATCCCTCCAGAATAGGAACCATACACCATCCACAACTTTCCTTCTTTATCATAGAAGACATGTGGATCAATAACATTCGGCTCTTTTGTTGCATCAAAAGCAGAACCATCTTCTTTCTTTATTCCAGATTTTAAAAAGATGCCTTCATTCTTATAAGGTCCTTCCACATGATCGGATACTGCTACACCAAGTACGGATAGCGGACTAGATCCTTCACATGCAGAATAATACATGTAATATTTTCCATTATCGAGCTGAATCACGTCTCCTGCCCATAGGGTATCTGTTTTTGCAAATTCAAATGCTTCTGCTAATTCATCATCTATATTTGGAATCAAATGATTAGTAGGTACACTCTCTGATAATTGCTCCCAATGAATTAGATCGTTTGTTTTTGCAAATTGCATATGAGAGCCTAATATATAATAAGTCTCCTCATCCTTTATAATAGAAGGATCATGCACAAATACATCTTTAAAACCTGGGTCCTCTAATTTCTGGTCAACGGCAGTTGGTATAGGAGAACATGCTGATAAAGCAATCAATAGTATCGCACTAGATAAAAACCTATACACCCCCATCTTTTTATTCATCTTATCTCTCCTTTATAATTCCCTTTTTTGTCAGTTCCCTTTTAATAAAACAATCGATACAAACGAAATAGGTACTAATAAAAAACAAAGGAAGAAAAATGCTAAATCGATAAGCAATCATTGATAACACAAGGAAAAAGGTTAAACTAAAAACTGTTTGTAAAGGCAATAACAGTGGCAATAAAAGTACGGCATTGGCTTTTTGTTTAAAGGTTCCTACTGTATAGACAGTCACTGGAAAGATATATAGAATGGTAGCCAAAATATAGGTGATAAAAAACATTAAAGGATAGTAAAAGAAAGCAGTTCCTACAGGCATTCCTTTAACGAGCTGAAAGTCAATCCAGAGCATATATAAAATAACTGCATAAATCACCCCAATGCCATTGATCACAAGGAACTTACGTTTATAGGCACAAAAGAACGTTTGTGCAAGTTTGCGAAATGATGGAAAATCGTTAAAAAGCTCCTCATCCTGTAAAAGATAATAAAGTGCATATGTAGCAGGAAAGATTCCAGCTACTCCTAGCCCTAAAATCGTCCCGATGATCCAAAGAACGTTCAAATAAATAATACTTATTATTTTATCAAGAACGATCATCACCTTATTTGACCACACCATCTATTAAACCCTCTTCCCGAAGATAGCCCTCCCCTCCCTAGTGAGACCAGAGAAGCCTATCGTTTTCTTATTTTGTTTCCAATCCATACATGGAAATACAACAAATTGAAAGTCCTCTACCATATGTTGAAACTGATTGTTAGCAATCGCTTGAATCGCATATAAATCTGTATCTCTCACATTCGCAATCTTACTTTCTTTTAAATTCGTGTCTTCATCAAAGGCAATCCATTCCCATTCTCCTAGTAAATCGTTAGCTGAATAAGTATGTTCATTTGTCCATTGATAATGTTCTGGTGATACAACTGGCCAACCATTTTCTAACCAAAATAATTCCCTAATATAGGCATAATGGTAGGATGAAAATGCCTCAACCCTAACATGATGAACCATATATAGCTTCTGGTTATCTGCGAAAATTGAATTATGTCCAGGCGCAATCCAAGCTATATCATTCTTAAATTGATAACTACCAACTAGTTTCACCCCAGTGGAATGAGGGGCTCCCTCTGTATCTATCATATTTTTCCCGTTTTTATCAATATAGGGTCCTGTTATGTTTTTCGATCTGGCAACTCTAATATTATAGCTATCACTTAAACTATCATAAGAAGCAAATAAGTAATAAAAATCAGTTGCCTCGTGGTAATAAATAAAGGCTCCTTCAATTGCGCCTTCCACAGCTTGTGGCCTTCTGGCAATAAGTTTTCCATAATCATCTTCCTTCTCCGGAAAACCGGTCTCCATATTAAGTCTTACAAGATGAATTCCACCGAAAAAGGAGCCATAACATAACCAATAATTTTCCTCTTTATCCTTTACTACATTCGCATCTATCGCATTATGGGTCGCAATTGAAGGAGCCGTTTTCACCACAATTCCCTCATCCTGCCATGTTCCTTGTAAGTGTGTTGCTTTTGCTAAACCAATACAAGATACCGTGCTGCCGAATGTAGAAGCTGAATAATACATATAATAGACTCCATTATATTTGATTACGTCTGGTGCCCATAGCCCCTGTGCTTTAGACCATTCAAAAGCCTCATTAGGAATATTATTTAAAGCGGTACCAACATATTCCCAATGAACAAGATCCTTTGATTTTCTAATTTGAATTCCTTTTGTAGGCGAATTATTAACAGCAGTATCTGTTGAAAACATATAATAATCATTTTCCTCTTTTACAATCGTCGGATCATGTGTACCAATCGTTCCCCATCCATACTGCTCTATTAGTAGCATCGCGTTTTTTGTATTTGTGATTTCTGTCATTTAGGATCCTCCACTCATCCTTTTACACCTGATAAGGCAACGGATTCAATAATTTGCTTCTGGAAGATTAAAAATACTATTAATACTGGCAATAGTGACACCACAGAGCCTGCCATAATTAGCGGATAGTCGGTTTGAATAGCATAAGTTGCCTTTAAATTGGCAATTACTACTTGCAGTGTTTGCTTTTCTGGACTATTCAAATAAATCAATGGTGCTAAATAATCATTCCATACTCCCATAAACCAAAGGATGAATTGTGCTGCAACTGCAGGACGGATAACTGGAAAAATCAATTTAAAGAAAATCTGTAAATATCCAGCTCCATCCACTTTTGCTGCTTCAATTAAAGAATAAGGTACATTTGTTAAGTATTGACGTAAAAAGAAAATCATTGTTATATTACCAAATAATCCTGGTACGATTAATGGAAGTAGTGTATCCACCCACCCAAATTTTGAGAACATAACAAATTGAGGAATCATAATAATTGGATAAGGAATCATGATGGATGCCAACAATATAAGAAACAACGTATTTCTAAAAGGCATTCTTAATTTTGCAAAAGCAAATGCAGCCATACTCGATGTTATCGTACCAATAATCGTTACAGTTAAAGAAACAATAATAGTATTCTTAATCCCTGTTCCTAATGTTTCTAGCTGAAATAAATGGATATAGGCATCAATTCGAACAGGATCTGGTATCCATTGCGGTGGTAATGCGAATACTCCCGTTTTATCTTTTAAAGAAGTGGCTATCATCCATAATAATGGCCCAATCATGAATATAGATCCTATACCTAGAATGAGATAAATGAATATATCTATAAGTTTCTTTTGCTTTTTCAAAGCTCACGCACCCCCTTTTAATCTAAGCTATAATCAGATTTTCTGTTCATATAGAATTGAACAGCAGTCACTACAAAAATAAACACAAACAAAATCAGTGACATTGCTGAACCATAACCCATTTGATAGTATTTAAATGCCTTTTGCCATATATACCAAACGATCGATGCGGAACTATAAGATGGACCACCAGTAGGAGTCATAATGTTAATTTCTGTGAAAATTTGAAAGCCTCCGATGATGTTAGTGATAACTAGAAAAAATGTTACTGGTTTAACCATTGGCCAAGTAATATTCCAGAATTTTTGAAAACTGTTTGCTCCATCCAATTCTGCCGCTTCATAAAAAGTCTTGGAAACGCTTTGTATAGCTGCTAAATAAAGTAGCATAGAATAGCCAAGCCCTTTCCAGACGGCCATCAGAATAATAGCAGGTTTAACTGTCGCGGTATTTTCTAGCCAATTGGGACCCTCTATTCCAAAAACACCTAAAAATTGGTTAACCAAACCAAAATCACCATTATAGGCCCATGCCCACATAATCGAAATCGCTGCAAGGGATGAGATTACAGGGATGTAATAAATTGTTCTAAAAATCGTGGTTCCTTTAAGGCCTCTGCTTAATGCAATTGCCAGCAATAAAGCAAGTCCCAGTCCGATAGGAATCCCGATCATATAAAAGACCGTATTATATAAAGTTTGATAAAAATACTCATCTTTAAAAAGCTTAATAAAATTATCTAAACCGACAAAATTCATTCTATTTAATCCGTTCCAGTCCGTAAAAGAAGCATAGACAGAATAAGCAAATGGATAAACGGAAAATATTAAGAAACCAAGAATTGGTGCAGATACAAATAATAATGCTACTTGATGTTCCTTTTTATATAGATTGCTAGATTTTGTTTTTAACTTAGGATTTTTATTTTTTTTGCTATTTGTAGCAATAACACTGGACATATGCTCACCTCTTTACTTAAATGAGTTGTCTTTTTAGGGTCTAGCCTTACAATTGAAATTTTTATTGCTATGCTAGACCCTGTTTTAGAATTCCACGTAAATTATTTAGACATCTTTGCCTGCTCGTTTGCTTCATCTAACAGCTTTTGCATCTTGGGCTGAATCTCTGCAAGAAATTCATTAGCTGTTTGCTCCCCTTGCATCACAGGTGTAATATTTGCCCAGAATTCATCTAACCATTGAGAATTATACGTAGCATATGTTGGATAAGGCACTCCATAATCTTGAATAATATCTAAGAACTCTTGCTTATTACTTGGTACAGATTCAGTATCTGACGCCCATTCTTCTGCCATATCTATTAAATTAGGAATCTGAACTTGTGCATCTAATAGCGTTTGCTGTGCTTCTTCATCTGCACATAAATAGATTGCTAATTCTGTTGCTAAATCCGGATTTTTTGTTGATGCTGAAACTACTAATCCTAATGAACCAGTATAAGCAACAGACTTTCCTGTTGAACCAGATGGCCAAGGCATTAAATCATATTCAAAATCAAGCTTAGCATACGTACTCATATCCCATGGACCAACAGGGAAGAAGGCTAATTCTCCATTCATCCATCTTTGATATGTATCTAATGTTTCTGCCTGCGAAGAGCTTGGAGTTGTGTGATATTTATTGGTTAAGTCTGCCAAGAATTGCAAAGAGTCTGCAAATTCTGGTGTATCTACAGTAATCTTATCTCCTGCCTCATTTAAGAAAGAAGCGCCATTACTATAAGCAAAAGATTGTAATGTCCAGGTAGCATTGAAGCCACTTGCCCATTGATCTACTTCTCCATCACCATTTGTATCTTTTGTTAATTGTTGGCTAATTTCTAAGAATTCTTCCCATGTATAAGCCTTATCTTTATCCGGTAAAGGGATGCCTGCTTCTTCAAAAATATTTTTATTATATCCTAGCGCAAACGGACCCACATCTTTAGGAAGTCCATATAAAGCACCTTTACCAGGTGTTTCTCCATCATATCGATAAATATCTACACCAAATTTCCATATGCTATCTAAGTCAAAATTAGCTGCTTCTACTTCTTCTGTAATATCAGCAATAATCCCATTATCTACATAGTTTGCAATACTACCAGAATCAAGATAAAATACATCAGGGACATTCCCACCAGATACTGCTGCAGATAATTTGGTTGCATATTGATCAGCATCTGTATTAATTATTTTTACGGAAACACCTTCATGCGATTCTTCAAACTTTTTTATTGCTTCCGTATAGGCCGTTTTTTCGTCTGGTCCACCTCTAAACATAAAGGTAATTTCTTTTTTACCATCTGCCTCCCCACTACTACCGCTTGAACATGCTCCTAAAAGTAACATACTGAAAATCAACATACTAGAAAGCAATATTTTTACTTTTCTCATTAATATTCTCCTCTACTTTTTGATATTATCGTATAAACAAGAAGCAATATATTCATTCTGATTTTCCATTTTGGAGATTATATTGTTTATTTCTTTGGTCCCAAATGATTAATAGCAGTTAATCACCATTCTCCAGCAACTATCGATTGGCTCTCCTTTCCAATTATCTCATCCCCCCTTAATATAAAATCTGTTAAAAGAACTTATTAATAGAATTATTCAAAAAATAGCTTACAAGTAATTTATACATTTTTATGCAAACGCTGTCAATAACTTTTTTATAAATCTAAGAATTAATATAATGTACTTAATTAACATTATCATTAACTATTTATCTCTGTTAATTGAATCCTCCGTTAAAGTTAACACAATGATTAACCATGAAATTTCTTAAATGGCCATATTATAGGTCAACGTTTTGTTTTCCAAGCATACTCCGTCATAGGATAGAAACTAAGCACTTTCCAAGCTACGCTACCTCATTTCTATATGCAACTAGCGTCAGTAGCGCATGTGTCGTTCTTTTTACAGAGAATAACTTAATTATATGTATACAAGTTATCATTAAAGGCGGCGTAATAAAGTACCCATTGCTTAGGTAGCACATGACTTAAAAGCTTTACTCTCTTAATAAAAAAAACAGACCTACTATCATCAGTAGATCTGTCTAATCTAATTATCGTTTTAAATAAATGATTTCTTCCGCAAGTTTTATCATACGCTTTTTAACATCATCATCTGTTATTTCGTTTTCATCATCAAAATAATCATTATGCACAAAAACATTTTGTACGGTAACCAAACTTTTGAAATACGTAAGAATTGGCTTTAATTGGTATTCCATCACAAGAAAATGTTTATCTGTACCGCCTGTGATAACCATTCCTGTCACTTTTGATTTAAACGCATCTACTGGTAGATGATCAAAAAGATTCTTTAATACGCCTGTTATGGAAGCTTGATATACAGGCGTTCCTATAACAAGAGCATCTGCTGCTAATATAGTGTTTACTACTTTAATCGTATCATCATTATAATAGCTAAGTGGAGCACCGTTAACAAATTCAATCTCATACTCTCTTAAATCAATCAACTCCACTTGAACGGCTGGATCAAGCGACTTAGCTGCAACTAAAACTTCATTTACTGCTTTGGAAGTTTTTGCACCCACTAATGAGCCGGAAATTCCTACAAGCTTCATATTATCCTCCAAGCTTAAAGATAAGCATGAAACACTTAATCTTCGTTATCTTATTCGTTATTATTAGCAAATTTCCGAGCAACTACACTCCAATTAATAATAGAGAAGAAATTGGAAATGTATTCAGGTCTTCTGTTTTGATAATTTAAGTAATATGCATGCTCCCAAACATCTAAACCTAGGATTGCACGTTCTCCATCCATAATTGGATTATCTTGATTTGGTGTGCTTGTTACTTTCAAGTTACCTTCTTTGTCAACAACAAGCCATGCCCAACCAGATCCAAATCTAGTTGTAGCTGCTGCAGTAAACTGCTGTTTAAATGCATCAATGCTTCCAAATGCTTTAGTGATTGCTTCTGCTAGTTCACCAGAAGGAGCATTTTCTCCTGTAGCAGGAGCAATTACTTCCCAAAATAAAGAATGATTTAAATGACCTCCACCATTATTTCTAACCGCTGTTCTAATTTGTTCTGGGACTTCATCAAGATTACTTAATAGTTCCTCTAATGATTTTGCTTGTAATGCTTCCTGCCCTTCAAGTGCGGCATTTAAATTATTGACATATGTTTGATGATGTTTTCCGTAATGGATTTCCATTGTTTGTTGATCGATATGTGGCTCTAAAGCGTTAAATTCGTAAGATAAAGCTGGTAATGAATATGTAGTCATTTGTAATTCCTCCAATATTTTTATTTTTATACTTAATGGTTTAAAAAGTATAATTAAACAATAAACCAAGGTAAGAAAAAATGCAATCCTTTTTACTTCTGAATTTTGTAAATATATCTTTACAGACTTTGTACACATTAACTGCTTTCAACATTTTATACTATCTGGTATAATAAATTTTACTACATTTTAATTTACTTATATTTTCTCTCCAATGTATAGAATGGAGGTTTATGATGACCACTAAACAAAAAACTACAAAAGATAAAATCCTTCATTTCCTAAAAAAAGAAGGAGCTTTAACGGTAAATGAGTTTACAGATCGTTTGCAAATTACACATATGGCCGTGCGAAAGCACTTAACAATTTTAGAAAAAGATGGATTGATTCAATCAGAACTAGTAAAACAGCCAATGGGACGTCCTATTCAAAGCTATACTCTGGCAGAAAGGGCAGAGTATTTTTTCCCGAAAAGCTATGAAGGAATTAGTATAGATTTATTGAATGATGTGAAAGAGCTGTATGGGGATGATTCTGTTCAGCAGCTATTTAATAAACGGGAAGAACGGCTTACAAATGAATATATCTCTCGGATGAGTGACAAGACTCCTTCTGAGAAAATGCAGGAAATGGTTGAGATTCAAAATGAAAAAGGATATATGGCAGATTTATCGAAAGTGGACGACCATACTTTTGAAATAACAGAATACAATTGTCCTATCTTAGAAGTAGCAAAGGAGTTTAAAGTAGCTTGTCGCTGTGAGACAGTAATGCTAAAAAATGTGCTAGGAACAAATACAGTAAGCAGAACATGTTGCCGCACTGAAGGAGATAACCACTGTAAATTTTTAGTGCAGTTTGTTTCTTAAAATAAGGTAAATAGAAAAGGGAAGTCTTTAAGCACTATTTGCTTAAAGACTTCCCTTTTTAAGATATTATGCAAAAATAGCTAATTCAGCTTCAATTTGCTTCATAATTAATTGGAGGCATTCTTCTGTGGTTTTCGCAAAAATTCTTTTTCCGTTTACAATGGCATATGGCCGTTTCGCACACATGCCACAAAATGAAAGACAGCTGCTTTCAATCACTGCCACTTCTGGATATTTTGATTCTATTATTTTTTCTAAATCTATTTCCGTAATCAGGCTTCCGTCACAAATTTCTACAACTACAATCCCCATCTTTAAAGTGCTCCTTTCTCATTTTCTGTACTAGCTATATATATAACGATTTCACAATAGTTTCTATTAATAATAAATCATAAGAATTACTTCTTTTTAATAATCTAATCCATCTGTTTTTTATACCGTATAGTATAAAAAACAAGTATATACATTTAATCACTTTCTGTATAAAAAAGCAAGAAAAGAAACTTAAGTGATTGAGTCAAGTTTTTGTGGGAGTTTTTTTTAGCTCCCTTTTTATAAAATAAAACTTTTAATTTTGTATCCGCTTTCTAAACATTTTCTTTCATCAAAATTTCGTTTTTTTCTTTTTTTAAAAACCT